>JBBSVG010000010.1:0-13251 GCA_038233775.1 Bacteroidota bacterium
CGGTTCATGCCGCGAGTCGATCAGGCTGAACACTCGGCGCAGCGGTGCCCGGTCGGTCAGGTAATCCGAGATGAGTTGCCCCCACTCCTGCCTCATGCTCTGGGCCACTTTTGCGTAGCCGTAACCGGGCAGATCGACCAGATACATCTGCCCGTTCAGGTCGAAGAAGTTGATGAGCTGCGTCTTGCCCGGCGTCTGGCTGGTTTTAGCCAATCCATGCCGGTTGACCAGCTTATTCAGCAGCGACGACTTGCCGACATTGGAGCGGCCGACGAAGGCCACTTCCGGTCGGCCGTCGGTCGGCAACTGGCCTACGCGGGCGGCGCTGATGACAAATGTAGCAGACAGAATCTTCATCGCATTTCCTAAATAAAACAGCCGTTCCCGAAGCGAGAACGGCTGTTCGAGCCTTCTATCGAACGTGGTGGATCGATCAGACCGCCGGAGCAGCCTCGTCCTCGTCGCCCTCGGACGCCTTCGACTCGTCGGTCACATCACTGCTGACATCGTCGGTGGCCTCATCCTCGGTCGACTCGTCAGTCACGTCGTCGGTCGCTTCCAACACCTCAGCCTCGTCGACGCCTTCGGCCTCGTTGTCATCGGCCAACATCGGCGTCGAGACACTCGGGACGGCGGTGGCGCGGCTCGCCCGACGGGGACGGGCCTTTGTAACCTGGCTCTCGTTGAAATCGACCAGTTCGATGACGGCCATCTCGGCCGCATCGCCCATTCGGGTGCCGAGCTTGACGATCCGGGTGTAGCCACCGGGCCGGTCGCCGATCTTCGGGACGACCTCGTCGAACAGCATCGTCACGGCCGCCTTGTCGCGCAGGTAGGCGAATGCCAACCGACGGGCGTGGGTGGACTGGCGCTTGGCGCTGGTGATGAGCTTCTCGACCACCCGTCGGGTTTCCTTGGCCTTGGCCTCGGTGGTGGTGATCTGCTTGTGCCGCAACAGCGCCGTGCTCAGCGCTGAGAGGGTGGCGTGCCGGTGGCTGGCCGTCCGGCTCAGCTTCCGACCCTTGTTCTGATGTCGCATGATCTCCTCGTGACAACGAATCCGCTCCGGGAAGCCGGAGCGGCGGGCCTGAACTCAGGCCTCCGTGTTAGCGCCTTCCAGATACTTATCGACGTCCATCCCGAAGCGCAGACCCTTCTCGTCGACGATCTGCGACAGCTCCTGCAACGACTTGCGGCCGAAGTTGCGGAACTTCAGCATCTCCTGCTCTTCGCGCCGAACCAGATCGCCGAGTGTCTGGATGCTGGCGGCCTTCAGGCAGTTGTGCGAGCGGACAGACAACTCCAGCTCGTCAACTGGCGTCAGCAGCATCTTGCGGACGTTCTGAAAGTCCTGATCCTGCTCTTGGGCCGACAGCTCGCCGGCCGGTTCGGCCTCGATGTCGAAGTCCATGAAGAACTGGATGTGGTCCTTCAGGATCTTGGCCGCGAAAGCCAGCGCGTCGTCCGGCGTGATCGAACCGTCGGTCGAGATCTCCATGACGAGCTTCTCGTAGTCGGTCCGCTGCCCGACGCGGGTGTTCTCGATGACATACTTGACGTTGCGGATCGGGGTGAAGATCGCGTCAATGGCGATCAGCCCGATGGGCATGTCCGACGTCTTGTTCTCCTCGGCCGAGACGTAGCCTTTGCCCCGCCCAATCCGCAGCTCAACGTTCAACTCAGCCGTCTCGTTGAGCGTCGCGATGTGGTGATTGGGGTTGAGGATCTCGATGTCCTCGGCAACCTGATCCTGAATGTCCTTCGCCGTCCACGTCCCCGGCCCCTTTAGGGTCAGCGAGAGCCGACCGGTCCGCTTGTTGGTCAGCTTCATCCGAACCCCTTTCAGGTTCAGGATGATGTCGGTCATGTCCTCGACCGTCCCTTCGAGCGTCGAGAACTCGTGCTTCACCCCGTCGATCTGCACGGCGGTGATGGCCGAGCCCTGGAGCGACGAGAGCAGCACCCGGCGCAGCGAGTTGCCGATGGTCACGCCGAAGCCGCGCTCGAGCGGCTGTAGGGTGAAACGCCCGAACGTATCGGAGTAGGTGCCGGTGTCGAGTTGGATGCCCTCCGGCATCTGCAGCGTGGTAATGCTCATCGCGCGTTCTGATTCCTTCACTATGGATGACCCCACAAGCTCCATCCGCGCGGCAAGCCGCCACGGAAGGTCACGTCCAGGAGCCACGGCCTCGGCCTGGCTCCCAGAGTTTCGCTCCCGGCGAGGTTAGACGCGCCGACGCTTCGGCGGCCGGCAGCCGTTGTGGGGGATGGGCGTCACGTCCTTGATGCTCGAGACCTCGAGACCCGCCTGCTGGAGCGAGCGGATCGCGCTCTCCCGACCCGAGCCCGGTCCCTTGACCCGAACCTCGACCTTGCGCAGACCGAGGTCGTGCGCTTCCTTGGCGGCGGCTTCGGCCGAGATCTGGGCAGCGTACGGCGTGTTCTTGCGCGACCCCTTGAAGCCGTTCTTCCCGGCACTCGACCAACTGATCGCGTTGCCGTAGGTGTCGGTGATCGTCACAATCACGTTATTGAACGTCGCCTGCACATGGGCAATCCCGTTGGCATCGACATGGACCTTCTTCTTCGTCGGCCGACGGGCGGCCGTGTTCTGCTTAGCCACGATGCTGCTCCTGTAATCCCGAGAACAGGCCAGAGAGTCGGCCCGGCGGAGGTGTCGTTACTTCTTCGTCGCCTTCTTCTTGCCGGCGACCGTCTTGCGCTTGCCCTTCCGGGTGCGGGAGTTCGTCCGCGTCCGCTGCCCGTTGACCGGGAGCCCACGACGGTGGCGCAACCCACGGTAGCAACCGATGTCCATCAAGCGCTTGATGTTCATCTGCACCTCGCTGCGCAACTGCCCCTCGACCCGATACTCGGCGTTGAGGATGTTGCGGATCACGGCCAGTTGATCGTCGGTCAGATCGCCGATCTTCCGGTCCTGCGAGATGTTGGCCTTCGTCAGAATCTCCGTCGCGGACGAGCGGCCGATCCCGTAGATATACGTCAGACCGATGACTGCCCGCTTGTTACGGGGCAGATCGATGCCTGCTAAGCGTGCCAAGGTGTGTCTCCTCTACAACCACTCATCATGCGGCGACCGAACGTCGGCCCCGCGACTCATGCCCAGGAATCAACCCTGGCGCTGCTTGTGCTTTGCGACGGTGCAGATGACCATCACCCGACCCTTGCGGGAGATGACCTTGCAGTTGACGCAACGCCGCTTGACGGACGCACGAACCTTCATGGGAAGCCCCCTCTGATTACGCGTCGGAATACAGAACGATGATCGGACCCAGCCCGAAGGCTCGCCCCGACCGGATGCAATCGGTTACTTGTAACGGTACGTGATCCGGCCCTTCGCCAGATCGTAGGGACTCAGTTCGACGGTCACCTTGTCACCCGAGAGGATCTTGATGAAGTGCATCCGCATCTTCCCGGAGATGTGCGCCGTCACCTCGTGCCCGCCTTCGAGCGCGACGATGAACACCGCGTTCGGCAGCGCTTCCTTGATAGTCCCATCGACCTTGATCGGTCCCTGCTTGGCCATACGTCCCTTGATTTTGTGCCAGTCGTGGGGTCAGTTCAATCGACTTAAAACGTCTGCTCGATCCTTGCCAACCACCACTGTATGCTCGAAATGGGCACTCGGCGCGCCGTCGGCGGTGACGATGGTCCACCCATCCGCCAACGTCGTCACACGCCAGGTCCCCAGGTTGATCATGGGCTCAACCGCAAAGACCATTCCCGCCAGTAATTTCGGTCCGGTGCGTGGCCGACCGAAGTTCGGCACCGCCGGATCCATGTGCATCTTCGAGCCGATCCCATGGCCGACCAGATCACGAACGACGCCCATCCCGGCCGCTTCCGCGTGCTGCTGCACCGCCGCCGACAGGTCGCCCAACTGCCGACCTTCGACCATCTGCTCAATCGCCAGATCGAGGCACCGCGCTGTTACATCCAACAAGCGCTGCTGCTCGTCGGTGATCTGGCCGACCGCGAACGTCCGGGCCGAGTCGCCGAAGAAACCGGCTTTCTGCACGCCGCAATCGACCGACAGCAGATCGCCCTCAACCAACACCCGGCTTCCCGGAATGCCGTGTACGACCTGCTCGTTGACCGACAGGCAGAGCGTCGCCGGAAACGGGTTGTCTCGCGGCCCGTATCCCTTGAACGCCGGGATACCGCCCTGAGCCCGAATGAACGATTCGGCCGCCCGATCCAACTCACCCGTCGTCACACCCGGCCGGACCATCGAGCCGACCAGATCAAGGGTCAGCGCGACCAACTGACTGGCGGCGCGCATCAACTCAATCTCGCGAACCGACTTCAACTCAATGCGCGGTTTCAGCTTCAGCAGCGGCATACTCGCCTCACCGTCGGCCCTGAATCCGACCGCTCTTCATGAAGCCGTCGTAGTGCCGCATTAACAGGTGACTCTCGATCTGCTGCAACGTGTCAAGCGCGACGCCAACGACGATCAGCAGGCTTGTGCCGCCGAAGAACTGCGCCAGACCCGGCTGCACGCCGAGGTTGCTGAACAGAGCCGGCAGCACCGCGATGATTGCCAGCGCGATGGCACCAGGCAGCGTAATCCGGGTCAGGATGTTGTCGATGAACTCGCTCGTCGGTCCACCCGGCTTGATCCCCGGCACGAACCCACCCTGCTTCCGCATCGTGTCGGCCACGTCCTGCGGATTGAAGGCGATGGCCGTGTAGAAGTAGGTGAAGAAGACGATCATGATCGACGAGATAATCGCGTGCGTCCAACTCGTATAATCGTTCAGCGCCGTGGTCAACCCCTGCATCCGCTCGCTGTGCGGCAACAACTGCAGCACCGTGCCCGGAATAAAGAGGATCGACTGGGCGAAGATGATCGGCATAACGCCAGCCGTGTTGACCTTCATCGGGATGTACTGTGTCTGGCCGCCGACGACCTTCCCGCCGCCGACAACCTTCTTCGCGTACTGAACCGGGATCCGGCGAGTGCCCTGCGTCAGCGCAACCGTGGCGGCGATGATCAGGACCAACAGCGCCAGATACACGATCTCGATGATCCCGTTCTTCGACTGGTTGGCGACGAGCGAGATCTCGTTGGTCAGCGAGGCTGGTAGGCGCGCGATGATCCCGATGAAGATGATCAGCGAGATCCCATTGCCAATCCCCTTCTCGGTGATCCGCTCGCCCATCCACATCATAAAGACGCAACCAGCCGTCAGGATGATGACCGTCGAGACGAAGAAGAACAGGTTCGCATTCGGCACCACAGCGGCACCGCCGAAGTTGAGGTTCTTCAACCGAACGGCGTAACCGACCGCCTGACCGCCAGCGATCAGCACCGTGCCGTAGCGGGTCAGGTTGGTGATGATCCGCTGCCCTTCCTGCCCTTCCTTCTGCAAGCGCTGGAAGTACGGGACGACCGCGCCCATCAACTGAATGATGATCGAGGCCGAGATGTACGGCATGATGCCGAGTGCGAACACGGCCGCTTGGGAAAAGGCACCGCCCACGAACAGGTCGAACAGCCCGAAGATGCCGCCGCCCGACTGACCGCTCTCGGCCGCCTTGACGATGACTGCGGCATCTACACCGGGCAGCGTCACATGCGCGCCGACGCGGGCGACCACGAGCAGCAGCAGCGTGTAGATGATCCGCTGCCGCAGTTCGTCGATCTTCCAGATGTTCCGCAGGCTATCCGAGAGCTTGCTCATAACGTGACCGCCTTGCCGCCGGCCGTGTTGATCTTATCGAGCGCCGACTGGCTGAAGGCGTGGGCGTGGATCTCGAAGCCCTGGCTCAACTCGCCCGACCCGAGCACCTTCACCGGCTCATTGGCCTTGCGGATCAGCCCGGCCTCATAGAGCGCCTCGGGCGTGATCGCACCGGTCAGTCGGCCTGCTGAAGCGGCCCGCTGGACGGTGTACAGGTTGACCGCCTGATACTCGACCCGAAACCGGTTGGTGAAGCCGAACTTCGGCACCCGACGCTGCAGCGGCATCTGGCCGCCCTCGTTGCCGAGCTTCGACTTGAAGCCCGAGCGGCTCTGGTGGCCCTTGTTGCCCTTGCCCGAGCGACCGCCGATGCCGGAGCCCTGACCGCGACCCAACCGCTTCTTCGACTTGCGCGACCCCTCGGCGGGGGTCAACTGATGCAGACTCATCTTGCTCTCTCCGTGATGACGGCCCACCGGTCGTCATGCTGTGGGTGCCGACCCCTCACGCCGTCGGCTGACTCGGCTTACCCCGACCAAGTCGGGTGGAAGAAACGGACTTACGCGTCCTCGCCGACCGGCTCGACCCGAACCAGATGCTGCACCTGGTTGATCATGCCGCGAATCTGCGGGGTGTCGGTGTGGACGACGAACCAGTTCGGTCGGCCGAGGCCAAGCGCCTGAATCGTCAGCTTCTGCGGCTTGATCCGTCCGATGATCGAGCGCGTCTGGGTGATCTTGATCTGTGCCATGCGGTTCACCGTGAATAGGTGCCCTCCCCCGACGCGCAGCCAAAGCGCGTCGGGCAGATGGGCGGCTGCTGGGTGCTTATCCCTCGTAGATCTCACGGGCCGACTTGCCGCGACGGGCGGCCACCGCAGTGACCTCCTGTAGCGACTGGAGCCCGGCCATGGTCGCCTTGACCACGTTGTGCTTGTTGCTCGTCCCGAGGCTCTTGGTCAGCACGTCCTGCACGCCGGCCATCTCGAGCACGGCCCGGACAGCGCCACCGGCGATCAGGCCCGTACCCGGCGAGGCCGGCTTGAGCAGCACACGGCCCGCGCCGAAGGCGCCGATGACCATGTGCGGCAAGGTGCCGTTGATGAGCGGAACGCGCACGAGGTTCTTCTTCGCGTCGTCGCCGCCCTTCGAGATCGCATCGGCGACCTCGTTGGCCTTGCCCATCCCAATTCCCACCGTGCCGTTGCCGTCACCGACGACGACGATTGCATTGAAGGAGAACCGGCGGCCACCTTTGACCACCTTGGACACACGGTTGACGTGGACCAACTTCTCCTTCAACTCCACCTCACCCGTCCTCATTCGCTGCTTCAAAGTCGTGTCTCCAGCTTCTCACCTGTGCCCAAACGACCGGGTCCGCTCTCGGGGCCTCTCGGTCACAGCGCCCCCCGAGGGGGATCGCCCTTAGAACTGTAGCCCGCCCTCACGTGCGCCGTCGGCCAGCGACTTGACGCGGCCGTGGTAGAGATAGCCGTTCCGGTCGAACACCACCTGGGTGACGTTCGCGGCCAGCGCCTTCTCGGCCACCGCCCGCCCGACCATGCGCGCCACATCGACCGGCTTCGCATCTCCCACCTGACCTTTCAAACCCGCCTCGACCGTCGAGGCCGATGCGAGCGTGACGCCGCGCGTGTCGTCGATGACCTGGGCGTAGATGTGGTTGAGCGAGCGGAACACCGTCAGCCGGGGCCGCGCCTCGGTGCCGTTGACCCGCTTGCGGATGTGGGTCTTGATCCGTGCCCGCTTCGATAGCTTCTGCTGCTTCTTCATCGTCTCTGAGGCTGATGGCGGATGGTCGTGGTCATCTGCCGGTTGCGTGGATCGTCCTGCGGCCTGTGGGCTTAGCGGGACGCGGTCTTGCCGGCCTTGCGGCGGATCTTCTCGCCCTGGTACTGGATGCCCTTGCCCTTGTACGGCTCCGGCTCACGGAACGAGCGAATCTTCGCTGCGACCGAGCCGATGAGCTGCTTGTCGATCCCGTTGAGCACGATGCTCGTCGGGGTCGGCACGGTCAGCGCAACGCCAGCAGGCGGCATGAACACGATAGGGTGCGAGTAGCCAATCGCCAACTGCAGCACCTTACCGCGCAGCTCGGCCCGGTAGCCGACGCCGACGATGTCGAGCTGTCGGGTGTACCCGGTGGTCACACCGTTGACCATGTTCTGCACCAGCGCCCGGTAGAGCCCGTGCAGCGCGCGGTGCGTCTTGTTGTCGCTCGGCCGCTCGAAGATCAGCTCGCCGTTTTCCTGCCGGACGCTGATGTCTTTGTGCGTCGCCTGGGTGAGTTCACCCTTCGGACCCTTGACGTGGATCAGACCGTCCTCAACCGATACCGTCACACCGCTGGGGATGATGACGGGCTTCTTGCCTACTCGAGACACTGGAACGTCCTCTTGGTTAAGTCGAGAGGGATGCGGGTTCGCTCTTCAATCTCTGCCGATGCACCCGGAGCCGGGGATCAGTAGATGTAGCAGAGCACTTCGCCGCCGACATTTTCCCGCCGGGCCTGCTTGTCCGTCATCAGCCCCTTCGAGGTGGAGATAATCGCGATGCCGAGTCCGTTGAGCACCCGAGGCACGTCGGCCACAGCACTATAGCGACGGATGCCCGGCTTCGAGATCCGAACGAGATCTTGGATGGCCGGCTGCGTGCCGGAGTACTTCAGCGCGATGCGGATGACATTCTGCTTGTCGTCCTCGATCACCGTGAAGTCGTTGATGAACCCCTGCTGCCGCAGGATCTCGCTCAACTTGACCTTCAGGTTCGACGACGGGATGTCCACCCGACGATGGCGGGCGCGCACGGCGTTGCGAATGCGGGTCAAATAGTCCGCAATCGGGTCGGTCATCGACATGGGTCCATCTCCTCGGGGCGCTGTCCTGCTGCCAACGATCTGTCTCAGATCAGTCGGTAGCTGGATGCCTGGGGTTCGGTCCGGTTAGGGAGGACCGCCTGCAGGCGTTTCGGGTGCCCGCTCCGGTTGCACGCCCGTCAGAGGGGACGGGGCAATCGGGGCGGGGGGATGTCAAATCGATCCGCTTTCAGGCAGACCGAGAGCCGTCGCTACCAGCTCGCCTTGCGTACGCCCGGGAGCTTGCCGTCGAGCGCGAGCTGACGGAAGCAGATCCGGCAGACGCCGAAGTCGCGCAGGAAAGCGCGGGGCCGCCCGCAGAGCGAGCAGCGGTTGTACTGGCGCACCGCGAACTTCTGCGGCTTCTTCGCCTTGACAATGAGTGCAGTCCGAGCCAATGAGTCCTCTCAGCGGTCTTGAAGCGATGAGCGGGACAACCCCGCGAACGAATACGAAATCAGGACGTCTGTCGGCGACGGCGTCAGGCCGCCGCCTTCTCTTCGCGACGCCGGAAGGGGAAGCCGAACGCCTTCAGCAATTCGAATGCCTCTTCGTCGGTTGCCCCAGTGGTGACGAACGTGATGTCCATCCCGCCGATCCGCGTCACCTTATCGACGTTGATTTCCGGGAAGATGATTTGCTCGCGGACGCCGAAGGTGTAGTTGCCACGACCGTCGAAGCTCTTGTCCGACAGCCCCCGGAAGTCGCGGATGCGCGGGATCGCCAGCGAGATGAGCCGGTCGAGGAACTCGTACATCCGGTCGCCCCGCAGCGTCACGCGGCAGCCAATCGCCATGCCTTCGCGCAGCTTGAAGTTCGAGATGCTCTTCTTCGCCTTGGTGATGGCCGGCTTCTGCCCAGCGATCTGCTCCAGCTCTTTCGCAGCCGTCTCGAGCTGCTTCGCGTCCTGCGTCGCGCCACCGACGCCGATGTTGATCGAGATCTTCTCGATTCGTGGCACCTGCATGACGCTCTTGTAACCGAACTTGGTCTGCAACGCCGGGACGACGGTGTCCTGGTAAACCTGCTTAAACCGGGGCTTGCTCTCTGCCATGATGGGTCTGCTCACGTGTGGTTCAGCCGACTGTCCGCGCGTCCAGCCGTTGGGGCTGACGCGGCGCGCCGACTGCGGGTGTCTCGTGTGTCCCGTGGATATCGGGGTTGCTTGTTGGCTCTGCGGTCAGAGCCGATCCGACTGGTTAGCCGCGCGGCTCGCGCTCGGGCTTGCCGATCACCTCACCGCTCTTGCGGCTCACGCGCACTTTCTGCTGCTTGCCGTCGATCTCGCGCATCTCGTAACCGATCCGCGTCGGCGTCCCCTTATTGGTCTCAGGGTCGATACCGGCCTTCGGGTCGAGCAGCGCCACGTTGGAGATGTGGACCGGCCCTTCCTTCTCAATGATGCCGCCTTCCGGGCTCGTCTGCGTCGGTTTGACGTGGCGACGGCGGATGTTCACGCCCTCAACGATGACGAACGGGCCGAGGATCTTGTTGGAATGCTTGTCCTTCCGGGTCGGCAGCACCTGCAGCACCGTCGCAACGGTCCCCTTAGCGGCGTCGCGAACGGTCGGCTCGGTCGAGCCTTCCACCGGATCACCGAGTGACGAGCGAATCTTCTTCAGCAGGACGATCTGGTCGCCCTTGACGATGTGAGCCATGGTCTTGTCGTGGATCGCTCTGGCGATCTCTCACGCCGCATCAAGCGGAGGAGAGGGAGCCGGCACAGAGCCGTGATCGAGATGCGGACGCTTCTGGGAAGCATCGACGCCGAACGGGCCGGTCCCGTTCTCTTCGTGCTAAATGACCTCGGGGGCCAGCGACACGATCTTCATGTACGACTTCTCCCGCAGCTCGCGGGCGACGGGTCCGAAGATACGGGTGCCGCGCGGCTCGCCCTGCGGGTTGACCAGCACGGCCGCGTTCTCGTCGAAGCGAATGTACGAGCCGTCCTTGCGCCGCACTTCCTTCGCGGTCCGCACGATGACGGCCTTCGACACGTCGCCCTTCTTGACGTTGCCGCCCGGAATCGCCGCCTTGACCGAGACGACGATGATGTCGCCCAGTCCGGCGTAGCGCTTCTTCGAGCCGCCGAGCACACGGATGCAGCGCACCCGCTTGGCGCCGCTGTTGTCGGCGACGACGAGGTTACTCTCTTCCTGAATCATGACGCCTACCCTGTTGCGCCGAGCGGTGCGACCATCTCGATGATGACCCCACCCGGCAGTCCCAATACCCCGGAAACGAACCCGTCCGTGTCCGGCTGGAGCCGACGATGTGTGTTACTTTGCCTTCTCGACGACCTCGACCAGACGCCAGCGCTTCATCGCGCTCAGCGGCCGGGTCTCCATGATCCGCACGACGTCGCCCTCGCCGGCTTGGCCGTCCTCGTCGTGGGCCATCAGCTTCGTCGTCTGCGTATAATACTTCCCATAGATCGGATGCTTGACGCGCCGCTCGATGGAGACGGTGATGCTCTTCTGCATCTTCGCGCTCGTCACCTTGCCGACGCGTTCCTTGCGCCGGTTGCGGGCGTCGGCTGCCGTCTCGACAACGGCGCTTTCCTGCTGCTCTTCGCTCATCACGTGCCCTGTGTATGCTGAATCCTGCTTTCACCAGGGCGACCCGACGGGTCCCGCTGGACATGGCGACCCGCATCGGGCCGCGATCAACCGCCGGTCCCGGTGAAGGGTCGGCGCCCCTGCGCAAAGTCCGTTCCCGCCCGGCGTGTCGCCCGACGAACACGAACCTGTCGGGTGATTACCCGTTCGTCTGCTGGTTGAGGATCGTCTTCATCCGGGCAATCCCCCGGCGCAGCGTCCGCATCCTGAGCGGGTTCTCGACCTGCCCGAGGGCGGCCTTGAACTTCATCTCGTACAGCGCCTTCTCTTCTTCCATCACCCGGCTCTGCAGCTCGTCGGTCGACAGGCTCCGAATCTCGCTCGCCTTCATCGCTTTTCTCTCCGGTTGGGGACCGCCCCGCTCCCGCAGTCGGGAGCCTCAGGGGTCAGCCGTGGGGCTCGTTGGTCAGGTCAGGCGGCAGCCGTCGTCTTGCCGAGGACGACCGGCGGCACGTAGTCGGGCCGGACGACGAACTTCGTCTTGATCGGCAACTTCGCCGACGCCAGCCGGAAGGCCGCCGTGGCGAGGTCGCGGGCGACGCCGTCGGCCTCGAACATGATCCGGCCCGGCTTGACCACCGCCACCCAGTATTCCGGGGTGCCCTTGCCGCTGCCCCTACGGGTCTCGGCCGGCTTGGAGGTGATCGGCTTGTCCGGGAAGATGCGGATCCAGATCTTTCCGTCGCGCTTCATCCGTCGGGTCATGGCGATACGAGCCGCCTCGATCTGACGGGCGGTGATCCAGCCCGGCTCGAGCGCCTTCAGACCAAACGAGCCGAAGGCAATCGTGGCGCCGCGTGTCGCCTTGCCGGTCATGCGGCCGCGCATCTGCTTGCGGTATTTTACCCGCTTCGGCATCAACATAATGGGTCTCTCTCTGTCAAAGTCCGGTCGGTCGGGCCGGCGCCCCGTTGCAGGCACCGCGCGCTTCTCCGACCTCAGCGCCCGATGGCGCCAGCCGATTCCACTCTCTTAGCCTCGGCCTATCAGCCTCGGCCCGTCGCCAGCTCCAGGCTCTGCCGACCGATCACTTCGCCCCGGCAGATCCACACCTTGACGCCGATGGTCCCGTAGATGGTGATGGCCGTCGCGGTCGCGTAGTCGATGTCGGCCCGCAGCGTGTGCAGCGGAACGCGACCCTCGCGGTACTTCTCGGTCCGCGCGATCTCAGCGCCGCCCAACCGACCGCCACACTGGACGCGGATGCCGTCGGCGCCCGAACGCATCGCGCTCTGCACCGCCGTCTTCATCGCCCGACGGTACGAGACGCGGCCTTCGAGCTGCTGCGCGATGTTCTCGGCCACCAGCGCGGCGTCGATCTCAGGCCGCTTGATCTCCGAAATGTTGATCGCGATCTCTTTGTTGGTGATGCTCTTCAGCTCCTCACGCAACTGATCGACTTCCTTGCCCGAGCGGCCGATGACGATGCCCGGACGCGACGTGTGGATCGTCAGCACCACCCGCTTCGGGGTCCGCTCGATGACAATCTTCGCCACGCCGGCCCGCTTCAGTCGGCTCTTGACGTACTTCCGAATCCGGACGTCTTCCTCGAGCTTCTCAGCGAAGCCCTTCTTGTCGTACCAGTTCGAGTCCCAGTTGCGGATGATCCCCAGGCGGAAACCGATGGGGTTGGTCTTCTGACCCAAGGTCGTTCTCCTCGTTTGTTGCGGTGAGTCCCACCCCGCCGCAGCCTCTTCGGGCCGGCAGGCGGGGGTGGAACAGGCGTCTCTCAGCTCTTCGTCTTCACAGCGCGCTCGGTGACGATGATCGTCACGTGGTTCGACCGCTTGCGGATTCGGTAGGCCCGACCCATCGGCGCGGGCAGCACCCGCTTGAACATCGCCCCAGCGTCAACGAAGGCGGTCTTGATGAAGAGCGTGCTCGGGTTGACCCGGCGTCCGTCCTCGTCCTGCTCGACCTTGTTGACGTAGTTCGACACCGCCGAATGGACGATCTTCTCGACGACCTTCGAGGCGTGCTGCGGGTGGAAGTGCAGGATGCTCAGTGCCTCCTCGACCCCCTTGCCACGGATCAGATCGACCACCAGCCGCATC
>JBBSVG010000011.1:0-13005 GCA_038233775.1 Bacteroidota bacterium
CGTCACGGCGCTCGGCGCGACCGTCGGCGCCCCGACTTTTCACCCCGACGGCAAGCGCGTCCTGTTCTCGAGCACCCACGGCGACCCGGCCCGGCGCTCGACCGATCTGTACCTGATCGCCCTCGACGGCACCGGGCTCGAGCGCGTCACGTTCGGGGCCGACACCGAGGGCGCGCCGATGTTCAGCCACGACGGCAAGCGCGTCCTGTTCACGTCCAGCCGCAACAGCCGCCGCTCCGGTCAGACGAACCTGTTCATCGCCGATTGGGTCGAGTAGCCCAGTCGTTTCCAGACGCCAAACAGGCCGGGCCTCCAGATAGAGGCCCGGCCTGTTGCGTTACGACCCGACGAGGCTCAGAACGAGTAGCGCACGCCGAGTTGGGCCTGCCAGCGCGAAGCGACCGAGCTGGTGACGAACGGATCGGTCTTGTTGGTGAAGGTGAACGTCTGCCGACCCGAGGCGTCCGTGCCGCTCGACCGGAGCAACTGGTCGTTCTGGAAGTTGACGTTCTTCACCCGACCCCAATCGCTGTTGAGCAGGTTCAGCACGTTGATCACGTCGAGTGTGACCTCGAATGACTGCGTCGCGAAGGTCGGGATCGACTCCGACAACCGCAGGTCGAGTCGGTTGTTCCACGGCTCGTGTCCGCCGTTGCGCGTGACGATCCGGCCACGTGAGCCGCTCAGATACTCGTCGTTGTCGATGTACGAGAAGAACTCGTCGTAGATCTGCCCGACCGAGCGCGGATCAGACGCACTCGACTTGACCAGCGCGAACGCCGTCGTGTCGGCCCGATCCTTCGGCACATAGAGCAGGTC
Source organism: Bacteroidota bacterium (assembly GCA_038233775.1). Lineage (GTDB taxonomy): Bacteria > Bacteroidota > JBBSVG01 > JBBSVG01 > JBBSVG01 > JBBSVG01. The sequence continues at coordinate 820 of JBBSVG010000011.1, forward strand.
GTTGCCCGAGTAGCCGTCGCCGTTGACGTCGCCGTTATAGACGTACGAGAACGGCTGGCCCGACTGGCCGACGTAGATGAACGAGACTTCCGGGATGTACCGGGCAGCCCGACCGATCATCGGCTCGAACAACGCCGCCGCCTTGTACGACGCCGAGAGCGTGACCCGGTGCTTGATCTCGTAGGCCGAGGTCGTCAGTTCCGGGTTGTTCGGGTCGCCGCTGATGTAGTTGAACTCGAAGTTCGACTGGGCGGTCGAGTTGGTCACGCTGTTGACGTCCTCCGCCCGGCTATACGTGTACGAGCTGGTGACGAACAGATTGCGCTGCAACGCCCGCTGCACCTGCGCCGTCAGGCTCGACTGGTAGCCCTGCGTCGTGTTCGTCAGGTCATAGACGCCGGTGAACTGCGGGTTGACCCGGCCGACGAGCGTGGCCGGCGAACCCGGCAGCGGCGTGCTCGCCGAGGCCGTGCTCTTGGTGCCGACCGCCGGGTTGCCGGAGAAGTACGTCGGCCGACCGTCGCGCGTCAGGGTGCCGGTCTGGACCAGCCCGAGGTCGCGGTAGGTGACGTCGTTGACGTTCTTCGTGTAGATCCCTTCCAGCGTGCCGACGAAGCCGAACGGCAGCCGCTGATCGACCGCGAGGTTGTAGCGAAGCACCTGCGGCAGCTTGAAGTTCGGATCGACGAGGTTGATCGACGTCGTCGCGACGGCGGTGCCGCCCGGCTGGTTGTTCGGGTCGCCTGAGAACGTGAGCGGCTTGCCGGCCGCAGGGCGTAGATCGAGCCGGCTGATCTCGATGCCGGTGTTGGAATAGACGTTCGACAGCCAGACGTACGGCGTCCGGCCGGCGAACAGCCCAACGCCGCCGCGCACCTGGGTGGAGCGGTCGGAGAACGGATCGAAGTTCAGCCCGAAACGCGGCGAGTAGGACGATGTCCCGCTCGGCATCTTGCCGGTGTTGCGGCCCGGAAAGACCTGCCCGACAGCCGGGTTGTTGCTCGGCTGGTCGGGGAAGAACGCCACGTCGTAGCGCATCCCAAGCGTTAGCGTCAGGTTCGGCAGCGTCGCCCACTCGTCCTGCCCGTAGAGGCCGAACTGCTGCACGTCGAACCCGGCCCGCTCGTTCCGGCCCGGATTGACCGACGAGAAGCGGTAGCGCGACGGCGTTTTGGCGATGAACGCATCGACGCTCTCGAACTCGTACGACCCGAACCGATCTTGGATGAACAGGTTCGCGAAGCGGAAGAACTCGTTGTGCGTCCCAAAGGTCAGCGTATGCCCGCCCAAGAACGCGTTGAAGTTGTCCGTCACTTCGACCACGTCTTGATCGAGCGCGTTGGCCTGGCTGGAGCGCTCTGAGCCGCCGAGCACCTGTCCGTTGGTGCCGACCTTGATCAACACCTGCGGAAACGGCGTCCCGAACACGCCCCGGTTCTCCCGGATGCGCGAGTAGCCCAAAATGACCTCGTTGTACGCCTTGCTGCCGAGCGTCGTGTTGAGCTGGGCGACGGTCGAGTTCGTCTTGCTGTTGAAGGCGTAGCCCGTGTTCGAGAGCGAATACGAGGTACTGTTCCGCCGCTGGTCGTCGAACGCGGCATCGACGAAGTTGTGCCGCAAGGTCAGCCGGTTGGCTTCCGAGATGTTCCAGTCGAGCCGGGCGAACAGCTTGTTCGAGTTGGTCCCGGCGTCGAACGAGTCGAAGCTCGTTTGGTAGCCGTAGAGGCTGCTGAGCGCATCGGTGATCCGCCGCGCCTGCTCGGTCGAGACCGGCGAGACGTTCGACGGCAGCTTGCCGCCATAGCCAGCCAGCGTGGCCGAATCGGCGCTGATGACGACCGACGACGGATCGGTCCGCCGGGTCAGCTCGCCGTTGACGAAGAAGAACAGCTTGTTCGGGATGATCGGGCCGCCCAATCGGAACCCGGTCTGCTTCTCGTCAAAATCGTTCAGCTTCGTCCGCAGCACGTCGGGGCTCTTGCCGACGAGGTTCTGGTTGCGCTGGAAGTAGAACACCGAGCCGGTGAAGGCGTTGGTGCCCGAGCGGGTGATGGCGTTGATCCCACCGCCGGTGAAGTTGCCCTGCCGCACGTCGTACGGGGCGACGAGCACTTGGAACTGCTCGATGGCATCAAGCGAGATCGGCGTGGTTCCGGCCTGACCGCCCGGCGTGCCGCTGGCGGCGAGGCCGAACAGGTCGTTGTTGACCGCGCCGTCGATCTGGATGTTGTTCAGTCGGCTCGACCGGCCGCCGATGGAGGTGCCGTTCGAGCCGGCGCCGGTCTGGCTGGCCGCCTGCGGCGTGAGTCGGGTGAAGTCGGTGAACGAGCGGCTGATCGTCGGCAGGCCGTTGATCGCCGCCTCGGACACCGTCGTCTGCGCCCCGGTCCGCGACGCATTCAGCACCGCATCGGCATCGGCCGTGACCTCGACCCCGGCGACCTCGACTGCCTGGGCGACCGCCGTCAGGTCGAGCCGCAGGTTCTCGCCGAGCTGCAAAAAGATCCCCTCGCGCTTGACGGTCTGAAACCCGACGCGCGAAACGGACACCGTGTACGGTCCGCCGACGCGCAAGCCGTTGACGTTGTAGCGGCCGTCTTCACGGGTCAGCGTGCCGTAGGTCGAGCCGCTCGGCCCGTGGGTCAGCGCAACCGTGGCGAACTCGACCGGCGCGCCGGTGTTGTCCAGAATCGTCCCGTTCATCGTCGCCGTCGTCACCTGCGCCTCGGCCGTGCGGAGCGCACCGACCGGCGTTAGGCCGAAGCCGACCGAGAAACCAGCCCCAGCGGCCAGCAATCCGGCCAGCCCGAATCGGCCGACCGGCCGATGCATCTTATCCAAAACCCTGTTCATACGCCTCCAGTGTGTACCCTGCCAACCCGCTGCTTCGCAAGCGACCGGGGAGAATCCCGACCGATTGAACGGCGCAAAGATACGACAGGCCGCTCGCTGGACCGTTAAGCTGCTGTTAAGCCGTGCGGTCGGCGCCGATGTGCGCGACCCCGGCGATTCTTGCTTACCTTCGATTCAGCACCGCTTGCCCGTTTCCCGCCGAGCCGACCGCCGATGCACCGCCACGTCCGCCGCTTTGTCGAGAGCCTCGAAGCCGAGCGCGGCTTGTCGGGCCACACGGTCACGGCCTACGCGGGCGATCTGCGCGATCTGGAGGCGTTTCTCGAAGGGCACTTCGCCACGGCGCCGGTCACGGAAGCGCAGTTGCTGTCGGTGGACAAAGCCGTGCTGCGGCTGTTTCTCGGCCATTTAGCGGCGAACGGGCTGGCCCGGCGCAGCGTCGGGCGCAAGCTGGCGGCCGTGCGGGCGTTCTTTCGCTATCTGCTGCGGACCGGCCTGCTCACCCGCAACCCGACCGCCGGACTCGCCTCGCCGAAGCTCGGGCGCAAGCTGCCGACGTTTCTGGATGACCCGACCGCCGCGCGGTTGATGACGGTGCCCGACGCGACCACCATCGACGGGCTGCGCGACCGGGCGATTCTGGAGCTGTTCTACTCGTCCGGGCTGCGCCGGGCCGAACTCGTCGGCCTCTCGCTCGGCGAGTATGACCCAACCGTGCGGCTGGTTCGGGTGCGGGGCAAAGGGGCGAAAGAGCGGCTCGTCCCGGTCGGCAGTCGCGCCGCCGAGGCGATTGCGGCGTATCTGGTCCGCCGTGGCGAGCTGCTGGCCGAGTCATCCGATTCCGACGCGGTGCGGGCGATTTTCTTGGGCAAGCGCGGCCGTCGAATCGGGCCGGGGACCGTGTACCGGATCGTCGCGACGCACATGGGCCGGGTCAGCGAGGCGCCCAAACGGAGCCCCCACGTCCTGCGCCACTCGTTCGCCACGCACCTGCTCAACGGCGGGGCGAACCTGCGGGCGGTGCAGGAACTGCTCGGCCACACGAGCCTCTCGGCCACGCAAGTCTATACCCACGTCACCGTCGAGCGGCTCAAAGCCGCCTACCGAACCGCCCACCCGAGGGCGTGACGGCCGACGACCACCGATTTCCCTACGGCCATGCGAAAAGGCAAAACCGTCCGCAAGGAGCGCATCTCGGTCGCGTTTCTCCACGAAACGTACGGTCGGCAACTGAAGCTCGAGCGGCTGAACGACGTCCCCAGCGACGAGCGGTTCATCACCGAGAAAGACCTGCACCGGCCCGGCCTCGCGCTGACCGGCTACATGCACCTGTTCGTCTATTCTCGCGTCCAGTTGCTCGGCAACACCGAGTGCTCGTACCTGACCGATCTGCCGGAGGAGAAGCGCCGCGCCTCGTTCGGCAACCTGCTGTTCTTCGACATCCCATGCATCATCCTGACCGAGACGAATCGGTTGGACGAGCAACTCATCGCCATGGCGACCGAGCGCGGCGTCCCGGTGTTCACCACGCCGATGCCGACGACCTCGCTGATGGCGTCGTTGGTCGATTTCCTCGACGACCAATTCGCCTTGCAGGAAGTCCGCCACGGCGCGCTCGTCGATGTCTATGGGATGGGCATTCTGTTCGTCGGCCGTTCTGGGATCGGCAAAAGCGAGATCGCCCTCGATCTGGTCGAGCGCGGCCACCGGTTGGTCGCCGACGATGTCGTGATGATCACCAAGAAAGGCGAGCGCGTCCTGATGGGCACCGGGACGAATCTGGTTAAGCACTTCATGGAGGTGCGCGGGCTGGGGCTGATCGACATTCGGGCGATGTTCGGGATTCGCGCGATCCGGTTTCAGAAGCGGGTCGAGGTGGTTGTCGAGTTGCAGGACTGGGACCCGAACGTCGAGTACACCCGCACCGGACTCGACGACGAGATGACCGAAATGATGGGCGTCGAGGTGCCGCTGATCAAGCTGCCGATCTTCCCCGGCAAGAACATCACGGTCATCGCGGAAGTGATCGCGCTGAACCATCTCTTGAAATACTACGGTCACGACTCGGCCAAGCACTTCTCTGAGCAACTCGCCGCCGCCATCGCCCGACGCAGCCGCGACGACGGCGAGGCAGGCCACCGCGCCGTGCAGACGTTCGAACGCGATTTCGAGTAGCCCCCTTCTCCCCTTGGCTCCCGCTCCCGATGCGCCTGCTCCCGCCAGCCCTCATCGCCGCCACGCTCGTCGCCCTGCCGCTCGTCGGTTGCAAGAAACCGGCAGGCGATCCACGCGGTCGCCCGGTCGTGCTCGCCCTCAGCAGCGACCCGGACCATCTGAACGAGTATTTGGACGACGCGATTCCGACGGCCGATGTGCTCTACCGCGTCATGCTGCATCTGATGGAGGAGCAGCCCGACTACGCCGCCGGCCCGCCGGTGTTCAAGCCGCAACTGGCGTCGTCGTGGACGTATTCGGCCGACTCGCTGCAGATCACGTTTCACCTGCGCGACGATATCTACTGGTCCGACGGCGCCAAGACCTCGGCCTACGACGTGGCGTTCTCTCACGACGCGGCCATCGATCCAGCGGTCGGTTGGTCGGGCAGCGACACCAAACGGTTCATCACGGCGGTCGTGCCGGTCGATTCGTTCACCGTCCGCTACAGCTACAGCCGGGCGTATCCGTACCAATTGATGGACGCCAACGACGGCTTGGTTCTGCCCGCGCACTATTGGAGCAAGGTGCCGCGAGACGCGTGGAGCGCCGACACGACCTTCGACGCGAGGCCGATCTGCAACGGCTCGTACCGGGTCGAGCAGTGGGCACGCGGCCAACAGATCATCCTGACCCGCAACGAACGGGCGCCAGCCGACCTGCAACCGGCCATCGGCCGCGCCGTCTTCCGCATCATCCCGGACGGCGTCAACCGACTCAACCAACTGCGCTCGGGCGAGGTCGATGCCGTCGAGGGCGTCCCGTTCAAGGACGTGCCGACACTGAAAGCCGACGACAAACTGACCATCGTCAGCTTCCCGTACTTCGGGACCGAGTCGATTGCGTGGAACAACGAGAGCCCGATCTTCCGCGACGTCCGGGTGCGGCAAGCGATGGCGCTCGCCATCGACCGGCAACAACTGATCGACGCGGCGCTGTCCGGCTTCGGCATCCCGGCCGTCGCCCCGATGCCGAAGGGAATCTGGACCTACGACTCGAGCCTCGTCGCCGAGCGAAACCGGGTCGATACGGTCCGGGCCGGGCAGTTGCTCGACCAAGCGGGCTGGCGGCAGGGACCGGACGGCGGGCTGCGGCGCAAAGACGGGAAGCCGCTCGAGTTCATGCTGACGACATCGAGCACCTCAACCGACCGCATCCAAGCAACCGAGATGATGCAGCAGATGCTCCGTCGGATCGGTGCCTCGGCCAAGCCGGAACCGGTCGAGTTGCAGACGCTTCGGGCCAAACTCCGCTCGGGCGACTTCTCCGCCGCCGTGATCGGGCTGCGCAACGCGACCCAGCCGACGCTCGCCCCGGCCTTCTCGGCGGCGAACATCGGCGCGCAGAACTACAGCCGCTACCGGGGCACCGACGTGGCCCGGCTCGACTCGCTCGCCGCTTCCGAGCGCAACCTCGCCCGAGCCCGACCGGCCTTTCTCGACCTCCAGCGGCGGATCATGGCCGACGAGCCGATGACCTTTTTATACCAGCGGCTTCGGGTCAACGGCTACAACCACGAGCTACAGAACGTCCAGATGAACTCGCTCTCGTTTTGCTGGAACCTCAACCGCTGGTCGTGGACCGAGTAGCCGACCGATGCTCCCCTACCTGCTCCGTCGGCTGCTCGGCGCCGTTCCGCTGCTCATCGCGGTCCTGACGCTGACGTTCATCGCGCTCCGGCTCGTCCCCGGCGACCCGCTCGACCGGTTGGCCGACAACCCTCGGGCGACGCCGGCGATGATCCAGCGCGAACGGCTCCGCTTGGGACTCGACCGACCGCTGCCGGTGCAGTATCTCCGCTTCCTCAAAGCCTACGCGACCGGCGATTTGGGCACCTCGTTCAGCGGTCGGCGCCCGGTCGCCCAAATGATCGCCGAAGCGCTGCCGGTCACGTTGCTGATCGGCGGCCTCGCGCTGATCGTCGAGCTATCGGTCGGGATCGCGCTCGGGCTGCTCGGCGCGCTGAACCGGGGCCGACCGCTCGATACGGCGCTCGGCGTTGGCACCCTTGCCGTCCACGCGATGCCGTCGTTCTGGCTGGCGCTGATGCTGATCTTGCTGCTGGCGATTCGGTTGCCGCTGTTTCCGCCGTCACATCTGCACGCGATTGGGGCGGAAAACTGGTCGGCCGGGCGGCGATTGCTCGATCTCGGTTGGCACCTGATTCTGCCGGTTGCGGTGCTCGGACTCGGCTCGGCGGCGGCGACGGCGCGGCTGGTGCGAACCAGTCTGCTTGAGCAACTCGGGCAGGATTATCTGCGGACGGCGCGGGCGAAAGGGCTGTCGGAGCGGCAAGCGGTCGTCCGGCACGGGCTGCGGAACGCGCTGCTGCCGGTCGTGACGCTGATCGGGCTGTCGGTTCCGGCCGTCGTCAGCGGCGCGGTCATCGTCGAGACGATCTTTTCGCTGCCGGGGATGGGGCGGCTGGCCGTGACCGCGCTGTTTGCCCGAGATTACCCGGTCGTCCTCGCCACGACCGCCGTCGCCGGGGCGACCGTCGTGCTCGGCAACCTGCTGGCCGACATCGGCTACGCACTAGTCGATCCCCGCATCCGGCTGACGGGTCGCCGATGAACGCCACCCGCCGCCGCTGGTTCCAGCGACTCGACCGACCGACGCTCGTCGGCCTGATCGGGCTCGCGCTGCTGGCCGCGCTGGCGCTGTTTGCCCCGCTGCTCGCGCCGACCGATCCGACGGCGCAGCCCGATCCGGTCGCGCTCCGGTTTCTCCCGCCGCTCTATAATATCCACAGCGTCACGCTCCGAACCGGCGAGCGGGTGTACGGCTACGCGGTCCGACCAACCGGCGACGGCGGCGTGACCGTTGTGCGCGGACGCGGGTTCGGTCGAGCCGAGCAAGCCAGCGACGACGATCCGATGGCCGGTTTCGGCGGCACCCGACCGGCGGCGCTGTCGCGAACGATCCCAGCGACCGATCTGGCGCCCGGCGGCGAATCCGGCTGGCATCAGACCCGACGAAGCTGGCTTGGAACCGATGGATTGGGCCGCGACCTGCTCAGTCGGCTGCTCTACGGCGCCCGCGTCTCGCTCCTGATCGGCTTCGTGACGGTCATCGTCGCGCTCGGCGTTGGGATCACGGTCGGCGCCGTCGCGGGCTACGCGGGCGGCCGACTCGATGCGGTGCTGATGCGGGCCGTCGATACGCTGATGGCCTTTCCCCGGCTGTTTCTGGTGCTGCTCGTCGTCGCCTTCAGCGCGCCGACGATCCCGACGCTGGTGCTGACGCTCGGGCTGACCGGTTGGACCGGCACGGCGCGGCTGGTTCGGGCCGAAGTCCTGTCGTTGCGCGAGGGGGATTTTGTCCAAGCAGCCCAAGCGCTCGGGCTGCCCGACTGGCGAATCGTCTTCCGCCACATCCTGCCCAACGCCGTCGCCCCGGCCGTCGCCAACGCGATGTTGCTCGTCGGCAACGTTATGCTGGTCGAGGCGGCGTTGTCATTCCTCGGTCTGGGTGTTCAGCCACCGACGCCGAGTTGGGGCACCATCATTGCCGATGGACGCGACTCGCTCGGCGACGGCTGGTGGATCTCAACGCTCCCCGGTCTGCTGGTGACGGCGACGGTGGTCAGCCTGAACCTGCTCGGCGACGGGTTGCGCGACGTGCTCGACCCGAGAATCCGCCCCACCTGAGCCTTTTTTTACCGCTCAACCCCAACAAAAACAGGCTTTTTTTGCTGAATCCCGCCCCGACGGCTTGACAAGCTCAACCGAACGGGCTAATTTCAGCGCCCTGTACCCCCGCTCTCCCGGCTGCCCGACAACCCATCGGCGGCCAACCGAGCGGCCCGATGCAGCACCCCGACGCCCGATCCAACGGGCTCGCTTCACCGCCGGCGACGCACCCGTCCACCCGGATCGTCGGCCTCGCGCGTGCTCCACCGCCCCCTTACGGCCGGTCGCTTCACCCGGCAACATCTGCCGGACGAGCCCCGTGCAACCAAGTTCCGTGGCGCGTGTCCGCACGCCGACGAGTTCCATCTGAAACCAGGACGACATGGCTAAGAATCGATTCTACTACTTCTGTGAACTCTCCGGCGAGTTCGTCGAGGTCAAGCGCACCCTTCGGCAGACGTTCGGCAAGAGCCTTTGGGCGGTCGGCGCCGTTGGTTGCCTGAGCGCGCTGTCGCTCTTGCGGATGGGCAACCCGACAGCCGACCCGGCCACCGCCCAATCGGTCCGCGTGGCCGCCGAGAACCGAGCGCTTCGCGGCCAAGTCGGCTCGATGCACGCCCGGCTGACCTCGCTGGCGGCGCAGATGAAAGGTCTCTCGGAGCGCGACAACCAGCTCCGAGCCGTCGTCGATCTGCCGACGCTCGACAGCGACACCCGGCAGGCGGGCATCGGCGGCGTGAGCGAGGTGGCCGATCTGCTCCACGCCAACCGCCCCACCGGCACGGCGCCGCTGGCCGGGATCGACGCCGCCATCGACCAGCTTCACCGCGAGGCGACGATTCAGGCTGAGAGCTACCGGCAGATTTTGAGCAAGCACGAGGCGAACGAGGTCATGTTCCGCCACCTGCCGGCCATTCGTCCGGTCGATGCGGCCATCGTCAGCGGGTTCGGCTCGCGGATGCACCCGATCCTGCACATCGTCCGGGCGCACACCGGGATCGATTTTGCCCTCGACCGGGGCTCGAAGGTGTTCTCGACCGGCGACGGGACAGTTGCCTTCGCCGGGGTCCACGGCGGCTACGGCAACTGCGTGCTGATCGACCACGGCTACGGCTACCAAACGCTCTACGGGCACTTGCAGAGCTTTGCTGTTCGGCCCGGTCAGAAGGTCGAGCGCGGCCAGCAGATCGCCCTCAGCGGCAACACCGGCTTGTCGAGCGGGCCGCATCTGCACTACGAGGTGGTCGTCCGGGGCGTCAAGCAAGACCCGATGAACTTCTTCTTGGACGACATCTCGATGCACGAGTACCGTCAGGTGCAGGCCGAGGAAGCCCAGGCCGAGCGCACCGGCGGCAAACCGACCGTCAGCATGGATTGACGGCGAGCCGGGTCGGATTGTCCCGGCCCGACTCCGCCTCTCCGAAGCAACCCCGTTTCAGGCCACCCGGCCACCCGTTCCCCCCGGAACGAACCGGGTGGCCTCGCTGTTACAGTGCCGTTTCCACGACCCATAGTCGCCCCCGATTCGACGGCAGCACCGCCTTGGTCTCGCCCCGATCCGCTCATCTTATCCCCTGAGGAATCCGCCCATGTATTGGAATCTGGAGCTGGCCAGCTACCTCGACGACGCGCCGTGGCCGGCCACGAAGGGCGAACTGCTCGATTATGCCTACCGCACCGGCGCGCCGATGGAGGTGATCGAGAACATCGAGGAGTTAGAGGAGGAGGAAGACCCGTTCGAGAGCATGGAAGAGATCTGGCCCGATTACCCAAGCGACGCCGATTTCTTCTACAATGAGGAAGAGTATTGAAGCCTGCGCTTCACCGCTTCCCCGGCCTTCGGGTCGGTTGGTTGCTGCTCCTGATCGGGCTCGTGCTCGCCGCTCTCGTTCCGGCGGCGCGAGCCCAATCCTCGTCGCCGACAGATGAGCCCCCGGTGCCGCTCATCCGTGCGCTCGAGTTTCGCGGCAACCACGCGCTCGCCGACATCGAGCTACAGGCGGCGATCCTGACCCAGCCGCAGACGATCTGGTTCGGCCATGTCAAGCCGTTTCTGGGAGTCTATCGGCTGGGCGAGGCCATCGAGCGCTCGGCCGGACTGCGTCCGCCTGCCCGGACCGTCGATAGCCTGTCGTGGCTGCCGCGACAATGGGCACGCTTCGGCGGGTTCATCAAGCGGCGGTTGGGCGAGGCGCCGCGCCGGTTCAACCCGACCCAGTTCGCCATCGACCGCCAAGCGCTGCTCGATCTCTACCGACTCAACGGCCACTTCTCCGCCCAGATCGACACGGTTCAGCGGCCAACCGCGAAGGGCGACTGGATCAGGCTCCGCTTCGACATCGCCGAGGGCGAGCCAACCCGAATCGACACGCTCCGCTGGGTCGGCTTGCGTCGGCTCGACCCCGATCTGTTGGCGAAAGCCAAGCGCGAGACGCGGCTCGAGGTCGGCCAAGTGTACAACACGGCGCGGCTGTACGACGAGCGGACGCGGCTCATCGGGCTGTTGCAGGACAACGGCTACGCTTACATCGAGCGCGACTCGGTTCGCGTCATCGCCGACACCAGCAGGCGCAAGACGGTCGGCGTGACGGTGTTCGTCCGGCCGGGTCCACCGGGCGTGTTCGGTCCAACCGAGGTCACGTTTCTCGACGGCAAAGCCGACCGGCTGCGGGCGCAAACGATCACCCGCGAGTTCGAGTACCGGCCCGGCGAGCTTTACAGCCGAAAAAAGCGGCTCGATACGCAGGTCGAACTGCTCAAGCTGAACGTTTTCGAGGGCGTCACGACGCAGATCGACTCGGCCCGGAGCGGACCGCCGGACGCAGACGGACGGGTTGAGGTGCCGATTCGGATCGGGCTGCGGATGCTGCCGCGCCGGACGATCCGGCCCGAACTGATCGCCGACAACCGGGGCGCCAACGGGCTGCGGCTGTCCGGCGCCGTGACGTACAGCGACCGTAACCTGTGGCGCCGGGCGCAGGCGCTCCGCGTCACCGCTGGGGCTGGCCTACAGAACGCGTTCGGCGTCATCACGGGCAGCGCCTATTTCGGCGACGCCCAGGGCTTGGTCGAGCTGACGCAGCCGTATTTCCTCAACAGCCGCATCCAGGCGGTCTACTCCGGCGGCGTAAGCGTCCAGCAAGTCCGGCGCAACGGCGACGAGCGGCTGCTCGACAGCCGGCAGGTGACGGGCCGATTCCGGCTGCTGATCCAGCACAGCCCGACGACCTCCAGCACGGTCGACGCGCTCGAGCTCGAAGCGGTCAACATCACGCTCAATATCCCGCTCGACTCGATCCCGGCCGCCCAGCGCAGCCCACAGTCGTTCAAACCGCACCTCAACAGCACGTTCCGCTACACGCTGCGGCGCAGCACAACCAACCCGATCACCCGGCTGACCGGCTCGTCGCTCGAGGCCAGCGTCGAGGAAGCGGGCGCGCTGCCGTATGTCCTCTCAGCCGGTTGGCGCGGGCGCGTGACGGTGATC
>JBBSVG010000012.1:0-12902 GCA_038233775.1 Bacteroidota bacterium
CGCCCCGTGCCACGGTGCAGCCGGGCAAGGCGTGATCGGGCCGAACCTGACCGACGACCGCTGGCTGCACGGCGGCCACCGGACGGAGATCTTCCAGACGATCCAGGGCGGCGTGCCTGAGAAAGGGATGCCCGCGTGGGGCGCGACGCTGAAGCCGGATCAGATCGTCCAGCTCGTCGCCTACATCGGCTCCATCCAGGGGTCGAATCCGCCCAACCCGAAGCCACCGCAGGGCGAACCGTTCGCCGAACCCGGCGCCCCGCCTGCCCCACCGACCGGCGCCCCGCCGACCGGTAGTTGACCTATGTCATAGCGCCGGGGTCGGCGGCGGGCGATCTTTGGGGTTGACCTTTGAACCCGATCTTTTTGCCATGTCTCTGTTGCCGATGGCCCCCGAGCCGGTGCTTTCGACGCTGCGACCCGACGGTGGCCGCCGCTGGCTCTACCCGACGCTCAGCCCCGGCCGCTACTGGCGGGTCCGCCGAGTCGTCGGCTGGGCGCTGATCGTGTTCTACATCGCGCTGCCGCTGATCCGGCTCAACGGCAGCCCGGCCGTGCTGCTCGACGCCGTCCACGGCGAGTTCGCCCTGCTCGGTCTGACGTTCTACCCGACCGACGCGCCGCTGGCGATGCTCGCGCTGATTGGCGCGCTGCTGACCGTGTTCCTCGCGACGGCGCTCTACGGTCGGCTCTGGTGCGGCTGGGCCTGTCCCCAGACCGTCTATCTGGAGTTTCTGTTTCGTCCGCTCGAACGGTTGATCGAGGGGCGCGAACCCGTTCGGAAGTTGCGCGACAACGGCCCGTTGACGGTCGATAAAGCGTGGCGGAAAGCCGTCAAGTGGACGCTTTACGGGCTGATCTCGCTTGTGCTGGCCCACACCTTCGTCGCGTACTTCGTCGGCTGGGACCGATTGCTGGGGTGGATGGGCGGCTCGCCGCTGGCGAACTGGGGCTACTTCGTCTTCATGGCGCTGACGACCGGGTTGGTGCTGTTCAACTTCGGCGTCTTCCGCGAACAAATGTGCACCGTCGCCTGTCCCTACGCCCGGTTGCAGTCGGTGCTGATCGACGATATCTCGGTCATCGTCGCCTACGACCGGAATCGCGGCGAGCCTCGGGGCAAAGGCAAGCGCGACCCGCAGAAAGAGACGCCGCTCGGCGACTGCATCGACTGCGGCGCCTGCGTGCGGACCTGTCCGGTCGGGATCGACATCCGCGACGGGTTGCAGATGGAGTGCATCGGCTGCACCCAGTGCATCGACGCCTGCGACGAGGTGATGGATCGCGTCGAACTGCCGCGTGGGCTGATCCGCTATACCTCCGAGGCGGAGCTGGCCCATCTTCCGGCGCGTCGGCTGCGGCCTCGCGTGGTGCTCTACGGTAGCCTGCTCATCGTGCTCGCCGTCGCGCTGGTCGGGCTGCTCATCGCCCGGCGACCGGTCGAGGTGTCGCTGACCCGGAGCATCGGCGAGCCGTTCACCACGCTACCGACTGGTGAGATCGCCAACCGGCTGACCGTGCGGGTGCGGAACCGAACCGGCTCGGCGACGGCGTTCACGGTCGCGGCTGAGTCACCGGCCGGCGCCCGCGTCCAAGTCGTCGGCCTGCCGACCACGACGCTCGAACCGGGCGCGCTGGTGCATCTCGACCTGTGGTTCATCGTCCCGCCCGGCGACCTGAGCGGCGGCTCCGGCGAGGGTCGACTTCGGCTCCGCTTCACCGGCGGCGACATCGATGGGCGGGTCGAGTTGCCCGATCCGCTGCCGCTGATCGGCCCGTCGGCTGCGCTGGAGGCTCGGCCATGACCCGGATTCCGCCGCACATCGCCTGGGGCGCGTTTGTCGTCGGGCTGCTCCTGTTCAGCGTCGGAACGAGCGTCGGGCTGATGTTCATCGCCCGCGCCCACGACGCCCGAATCGTCCCCGACTACTACCACCAAGCGGTTCAATACGACAGCCTCCGCTCGGCTCAAGTGGCCGGCGACCGGCTCGGGTGGACGCTGGCGCTCGCCGCCACCGACAGCGGGGTTGCCGTCGAACTGGCCGATTCAACCGGCGCGCCGCTCATCGGCCTGACCGGTTCGGTGCAGACCCGGCGACCCGACGACGCCGAGGCCGGACCGGCGGTTCCGCTCGTCCAGACGGCGCCGGGCCGCTACCGGGCGGCGGTTGGCTTGGATCGAGCGGGGCTGTGGGAAGTGACCGTTCGGGCCAGTCAGCCGGGCGGCGTGGGGTTCGAGGCCGTCCGTCGGCTGGAGATCGGCCGATGACGACCGCCGCCGTCGCCGCGCCGCGACGGCGACCGACGCCTGCCGATTCGTGCGACCATTGCGGCCAGCCGGTCGCCGGACCCATCGACGGTGACGGACCGCGTTTCTGCTGCGTCGGCTGCCGGATCGTGTACGAGACGCTGCACGACGCCGGGCTCGACGGCTACTACGCCGTCCGCGACCGAACCGCCGCGCCGTCGCTCCAACGTCGTCCGCCGCCCGAGATCGCCGAGAGCGGATTCGCCGAATTAGCGACGGCCGGGTTCCTTGACGAACACACCGTCGCGGTCGGTGACGGCGGGGCGCGGCGGGTCGAACTGGCGCTCGACGGCGTCCACTGCGCCGCCTGCGTCTGGCTGGTCGAGCGGCTGCCCCGCGCCGTGCCGGGCGTGCTCTCGGCGCGACTCGATCTGCCCCGCGCCCGGCTCTCGCTCGTCTGGCGTCCCGACGAAACGACGCTGCCTGCGGTCGCCCGGCGGTTGGCGAACTTGGGCTACACGGCGCACCCGATCCGGGCCGACGGCGAGGCCAGCGGACGCACCGCCGCCGAGCGGTCGCTGCTCGTCCGGTTGGCCGTCTGCTGGGCGCTGGCTGGCAACGTCATGTTGCTCTCGGCGGCGCTCTACTCGGGGCTGACTCTGGCCCGCGACCCGCTTCTCGCCGCTGGCGCCCGCTGGCTCTGCTTGGGCCTGACGACCGGCTCGCTTGCCATCGGCGGCAGCCTGTTTTTCAGCCGGGCTTGGGCGTCCATCCGCTTCTCGTTCGCCGCTCGCTCGCCGGCGCTGTCTCTCGATCTGCCGATCTCACTCGGCCTGCTTGTCGGCTACGGCAACAGCGTTTGGGCGACGGTCAGCGGCCGGGGCGAGGTCTGGTTCGACTCGCTCGCTGTGCTGACGGCCGCTGTGCTGACGGCCCGCTGGCTGCAACTCCGCGCCCGGCGCTTGGCTGGCGACGCGACCGACCGGCTGCTGTCGCTCGTCCCGACGGTGCTGCGGAAGCGGACGGCCGACGGCGAGACGATGCTGGTCGGTCCCGAGGGCGTCGTGCCCGGCGATACCGTCGAGGTGCGCGGCGGCGAGGTTGTTCCGGTCGATGGCCGCGTCGTCGCCGGGCGCTCGCACCTGAACCGGGCCGTGCTGACTGGGGAAAGCCGGGCCGAACCGGTCGGGGTCGGCGACGAGGTCACGGCCGGCGCGACGAACCTGACGAGCGTGCTGCTGCTTCGGGTCGAGCGGGCTGGCGAGGCGACCCGGATCGGCGGACTGCTCCGCTGGGTCCGCGACCACTCGGCCCGCACAGCGCCCATCGTCCAGTTGGCCGACCGGCTGAGCGGCCCGTTCGTCGCCATCGTCCTCGGCCTTGCAGCCCTCACGGCGGCCGTTTTTCTGGTCGTCGATCCGGCCGAAGCGACCGGTCGCGTGGTGGCGCTGCTGGTCGTGACGTGCCCGTGCGCCCTCGGGATGGCGACGCCGCTCGCCTTCATCGTCGCCACCGGTCAGGCCGCCCGGCGCGGTGTGTTCATCAAGGGCGAGGCGACGCTCGAGCGGCTGACCGGCATAACGACCGTGCTGCTCGACAAAACCGGGACGCTGACCGAGGGGACGCTCGCCGTCGTCGGCTGGTGGGGCGATGACGACGCGCTCCGGTTGGCGGCGGCCGTCGAGTCGCGGAGCAACCACCCGGTCGCCCGAGCGGTCGCCGCCCGCTGGCCGTGTGCGTCGTCGGCGGATCGAGTCGAGGAAGTGCCCGGCTCCGGCATCGTCGGTCGGGTTGAGGGGCACACCGTTGCCGTTGGTCGGGCCGACTGGGTTCGGGCGGCGGGCGATGGATCGCGGTGGCCGGATGCGCTCGCGGCCGAGTTGGATCGGGCCGAACGGGAAGCGCAAACCGCCGTCGTGGTCTCGGTGGACGGCGTGCCGACGGCGGCCGTCCGGTTGGGGGATCGCTTGCGACCCGACTCGGCAGCGCTCGTGGCCGCTTGGCGCCGTCGCGGCCTAACGGTCGGAATCCTGTCGGGCGACGATCCGGCCGTGGTTCGGTCGCTAGCCCGGCAACTCGGGCTGTCCGACGGCTCGGCGCTCGGCTCGATGAGTCCCGAGGCCAAGCGCGACGAGGTCGCCCGGCGTCAGTCGGCCGGCGAGATCGTGCTGATGGTCGGCGATGGGGTCAACGACGCGGCGGCGCTGCAACGGGCCGATGTCGGCGTCGCCGTCCACGGCGGTAGCGCCGCCGCGCTGGTCGCCGCCGATGTGTTCCTCACCCGCGCCGGGCTGGCGCCGCTGGCCCAACTGCTCGACGGCTCGGGTCGGACGATGGCGACCGTTCGGCGCAACCTCGGGTTCTCGCTCGCTTATAACGTGCTCGGCGCGGCGGCGGCGATGCTCGGCTGGGTCGATCCGCTCGTCGCGGCGGTCGCGATGCCGGTCAGTTCGATGGTTGTCGTGCTGTCGTCCATCGGCCAGCGCCCGTTTGGGTCGGAGGAAAGCGAGCGATGATCGTCCTGTTTTTTCTCGTCCCGCTGGCGCTTCTGATGGCCGCCGGGGCCGCGCTGGCCTTCCGCTGGGCCGCCCGCAGCGGCCAGTTCGACGATTCAGTCACGCCCGCCTGGCGGATCGTGTTCGACGACGACACCGATCCGCCGCCGCCTCGCGTATGAGCGATGGGCTCAGGCCGTCTCGTCCAGCAGAAAAGCGACCACATCGGAAGCGTGGTAGCCCGGCCGGTCGCCGAGGAACTGGCCGATCAGCCGCAGATCGTCGCCGCTGGTCAACAGCGCTGGTTCGACGGCCCCATCCGAGCGCGTCTGCGGCAGCCCGATGTCGGCGAACAGACCGTTGCACAAGCACTTACGGCCGACCGTTTCGTCCACCTTGCCGCCTTTGCCCGTGAACGCCGCGACCGGTTCCGCCGGACAGCGGTAGTCGATTCGGCCGCTCTCGCCGCGATGGGCGGTGCGGAGGTAGCCCAGATCGCAGACCCGCTCGCGCTGTTCATAAACGGCCGCATCGGATGCCGTGCCCGACAATTGGATGACCTTGAACGGGTAGCCGGTCGGTGAGGCGCGCGGGTCGGTGACGATCTCGACCGGACCGAGCCGCGCCTCGTCGAGCACCCGTTGGCGCAGCTCGGGCGCCAGCCCCGATTCGTCGCAGAAGGCGAACAGCGTCCCGACCTGGATTCCGGTGGCGCCGGCGGCCAGCGCGGCCCGGAGTCCGGCAGGCGAACCGGCCCCACCGGCGAGCCAGAACGGCAGCCCAAGCTCGGCCACGGCGCCGAGGTCCACCTCGTCCCGAGCGCCGTAGAGCGGCTCGCCCCGCTCGTTCAACCGCGTCTCGCCTCGAGGTGGCGCGTTGTGCCCGCCCGCCGTCGGCCCCTCGACGATCAGCCCATCGATGGCCGATTTGCGGGCCAGCATCGTTGCCAGCGAGGTTGAGGAAACGATGGGCAGGAACATCGGACGCCGCAGCGGCTGACCGGCGCCGATCTCGCTCGGGTCGAACCGAAGCCACTCGATGTCGTCGCGACCGCTGCCTTCCATCTCGAAGCGGAGCTGCGCCGGTTCACCAGCGGCCAAGCACGTGAGTGCTTCCGGGATCTCGCGCGGGATGCCGGCGCCCATCAGGACCGCATCGACATCAGCCAGCAGGGCGCCGTAGAGCGACGGCAGGGTCGGCAACTGGATCTTCGTCAGCAGGTTGATCCCGACCATGCCGGTGGTGACGCCGTCGCGGGCAAGCCACACCTCGGCGAAGGTCGCCGCTGCGATCAGCGCCGCCCGCGCCGGGTCTATCTGTTGGCGGAGCAGCGGCAGCAGCTTATAAGGCACGCCGGGCGGTCGCCCTTCTGGGAGGAAATACCGCCGCAGAATGTCGTCGGCGACGCCGGGCAGCGGCAGCGCGGCCAGCGCCCGACGCAGGTGGCCGCCGGTATCGCCGTCTTGCAGCCGCCGGACGAGGAGCGTGTCCGAACCGGTGCCGGAGACGACGCCCATTTGGCCGGTGCGGGCCACGGCGCGGGCGAGCATCCAGTTCGAGACGCCGATGCCCATCCCGCCCTGAATGAGCCGGGGAAGCGGTTTGATCGTGTGCATATCGTAGGGGAAGGGATGTGTGTCAGTTTCGCGACGGTTGGGTCAGCGAGCGGAGGCGGTTGGGGGCGAGCAGCGTGATCTCGTGGTGCGACGTGACGATCAGCCGGTCTTTCGTCCACCGGCTCAGGATGCGAATCGTCGTCTCTACCGTCGCACCGACCATGTCGGCCAGCATCTGCCGGGTCAGCCGGACGCGCAGCTTCGTCCCGCCGATCATCGGGCGACCGAAATCGGTCGCCAGTTCGATCAGCAGCCGGGCCAGCCGTTGCTCCATCTGCTCCATCGCCAGCCCTTCCAGGTGATCGGTCAGCCGGCGAATCGTCCCGCTCAGCGACTCGATCATCGTCAGCGCGAGGTCCGAGAAGCGGTGGGTCAGGTCGCGGACGGTGCGGCCGTCGATCCGAACGAGGGTCGAATCGAGCACGGCGACGGCGGCGGTGTCATGCCCGCGCGGATCGAAAAGCGCCCGCTCGCCGAACGACCGCCCCGGTCCGATCAGCGTGACGATGAACTCTCGACCGTCCGCGCCGGTCTTGATCAACTTGACGCCGCCGGAGACGACCATGTAGAGCGCCGTCGCCGGGGCGTTCTCGTGGACCACGACCGCGTCGCGCCCGACGGTTAAGGTCGTGGCGGCTTCGGCCATCAACTCGAGCAGGTCGTGCGAGAGCCGACCGAATCGCGTGCTCGCCCGTAGCGCTTCGAGGCATGGGTCGGCAGCGGCGCAGATCGGCGTGGCGCAGAGGGCGAGGCAGCGATCAAGGCACATGGTCGGTGCAGGTCGGTCGGACCGGGGCCGGTCGGGTCGCCGGAAACTCCGGTCGCCAGCCGACGGTCGCCGAGTTGCTTTTCAAGCACGATACCAGCGCCGACGCCGCAGGTGCGAGTCGTTTATCTGATAGACTTGCGCTGAAAGCCGTGGCGGCATGCGGGGCTGACCGGGGGCAGGTTGCCCCGAGCGGACCGGGTCGGCGGGGCGGTCTGCCCCGGCCGGGAGGTGCGGTGAATCAGGCGGGATCGGTCGGACAGGCGGAAGCCGCATCGGGCGCGGGCCCGTCGGGCAGATCGCTCAGGCCGAGCGCTTCGAGCTTGCGGTAGAGCGTCTTGCGGTCGATCCCAAGCAACCGGGCCGCCTCGCCGCGCCGACCCTCGGTGTGGGCCAGCACCCGAGCGATTTGCCGCTGCTCAAGCTCGGCCAGCGTCGGGAACGGATCGTCGGTCGGCGCCGGGTCGGCCGGGCGACGAAGGCGCGGCGGCAACACGGTCAGCTCGATTTGGTCGCCGCGACTCAGCAGCATGGCCCGCTCCATCGCGTTCTCCAACTCGCGGACGTTGCCCGGCCAGCTGTGCGCGAGCAGCACCCGAACCACGTCGGTCGAGAGGCGGGGCACCGCTCGGCCGACCCGGTTGGCGGAGCGGCGGAGGAAGTGCTCGGCCAGCGAGAGGATGTCCTCCCGGCGCTCCCGCAACGGCGGCAACTCCAGCTCGACGACGGCCAATCGGTAATAGAGGTCTTCGCGAAACGCGCCCTCGGCGATCCGCTCGAGCAGCGGCTGATGGGTCGCGGCGACGATGCGGACATCCACTGGCCGCGACCCGTCGGCGCCAACGGGGTGAACCCGGCGCTCCTGGATCGCCCGCAGCAGCCGGACCTGCACGGCGGGACTCAGGTCGCCGATCTCGTCGAGCAGCAGCGTGCCGCCGTTGGCCGACTCGAAGACGCCCCGGTGGTCGGCAACCGCGCCAGTGAAGGCGCCTTTGCGGTGGCCGAACAGCTCGCTCTCGATCAGCCCTTCCGGGATGGCCGAGCAGTTGACGGCGACGAACGGGCCGGTTCGTCGCGGGCTTTTGCAGTGGATCGCTCGGGCGATGAGTTCCTTGCCGGTGCCGGTCGCGCCGAGCACGAGCACGTTGGCCTCTGACGGCGCGACCTCCTCAACGAGCTGCATCGTCGCCCGCATGGCCGAGTTGCCGCCGACGATGCACTGGAATGTGCAGTTGATCTGCGGCGCCACCGTCACCGGTCGCCGCGAGCCGATCAGCCGACCCAACTCCTCACCGAGCAACTCGGCCGTGACCGGCTCGACCAGCACTGCCGCCGCCCCGGCCTCCATCGCTGCCGGCAGTTGCGAGAGCTGGGCTCGGGGCAGCCACGAGAGCACCGCCGTTCGGTCGCCACCGGCCCGGCGAAGCGCGTGCAGGATCTCACGACCGCTCGTCGCCGCTGTGGACCACGGGGTGACCACCAGATCGTAGCCGACGCCTGCCCGGTCGGTCAGCATCGACACCGCTTCGGGTCCGCAACTGGCGCTGTCCATTCGGTATGCGGTCAGCGCTCGGAGCGCTGCCGGGAGCGCCGATGCCAGCGCCTCGCCGGGCTCGACGAGCAGCACCCGGACCGGTCCGGTTCCAGGGGAGAGGACGGGCAGCGACAGCGAATCGGATCGGCTCACGGGGCACCGGGGACAGGGCGAACGGGGGCTCAGGGTTCCGCCCCGGTCGCGCACAGATGGTGCCGGGCTATGCCGCGCTCAATGCCGCCCTGACGGCCGGGTGCATCCACCGGGCGAGCGGTTCGGCAAGTCGCTCGGGCTCGAGCAGCGGATCGCACAGCTCGCCCAACTCGGGCGCCCGCCGCAGCCAATATCGGCACGGTGGGCAGGCTCAACCGCAGGGCAGCGAGGTTATCGTCCCGCCTCTGTTGCTCCTGCGCCCCGGTTCCTCTGTTGCCGATCTACGACTTCTCCGCATAAAGCTCCGACCGGTGCAGGCGGAAAAAGCCGACCTATCGCAGCATCGGCCGTGTTTGTCGCTCTCCGTATCTTGCGCGCCGAGGCTGTCCATCAGAGCGGAGCGGCGATGCAAGTGCGAAATATCCACAGTCGCGAGTTGGCTGCGTCGGCCCAGCGGGTCGGCGCGCTGCTCGACGGGCTGGCCTCGGCCAACGACCGACTCTGGCCGCGCGACCGCTGGCCCCGGATGGCGTTCGACCGGCCGCTTGGCGTCGGCGCCGTCGGCGGACACGGACCGGTTCGCTACACCGTCGAGGCGTACGAGCCGGGCCGCTCTGTCCGGTTTCGCTTCACCGGTCCAAGTGGATTCAACGGAACGCACCGGCTCGATGTCGAATCGCTCAGCGCCGAGCGGTCGCGACTGGTTCACACCATCCAAATGACCACGACCGGTCGGGTGCGCGTCACGTGGCCGCTCGTGTTCGGCCCGCTGCACGACGCGTTGCTCGAGGACGCACTCGACCGGGCCGAACGCAGCCTCGGGCTGGTCGGCACAAAGAGCCGCTGGTCGCCGTGGGTCCGCCTGCTCCGCCGCCTGTTGCCCGGCAACCCATCCCGCCCGCGTCGCTAAACACAGGAACTGCCTTGACCCTGCACGCCGCCGCCTTCATCGCCACGAGCCTCGACGGCTTCATCGCCCGACCCGACGGGGCGCTCGACTGGCTGACCGGCGCCACGACTTCGGCCGACGACCACGGCTATGCCGCCTTCATGGCGACCATCGACACGCTCGTGCTCGGGCGCCACACCTACGAAACGGTGCTCGGGTTCGGCGGCGACTGGCCGTACGTCGGCAAACGGGTCGTTGTGCTCAGCCGGACGCTGGCGGCGACCGATCTTCCGGCGGCGCTCGTGGGTCAGATCGAACTGCATCCGGGGCCGATTGCCGCGCTGCTTTCTCATCTCGACGCGTCCGGTTCCCGCTGGCTGTATGTGGACGGGGGACAGGTGATCCAGGCGTTTCTCGCCGCCGACCGACTGGACGAGTTGATCGTCACGCGGATTCCGGTGCTGATCGGCGCGGGCATCCCGCTGTTCGGCGAACCCGGCCGCGACATTCGGCTCGATCATGTCCAGACGACCGCTTTCGAGAGCGGGTTTGTCCAGAGCCGCTACCGCGTCGTCCGGTGAGCGCCGACCGTGGCCCGGTTGGTGCGCGCCCGCGAGCCATGATCCGTTTCTCGCTGTTTGGGCTGCTCGTGTTTGGGCTGACGACTCGCGTCGCCGCGCAGCCGCTGCCGACACTCCGCGCTGCCGATCTGTCGTTCTTGGACGAGATGGAAGCCGCCGGTGCCGTCTATCGCGACGCCGACGGCGTGCCGGGCGATGCGATGCAGATCTTGCAGCGACACGGGATCAACGCGGTCCGGCTGCGGCTGTGGCACACGCCGCCGTCGGGTCACGACGGGTTGCCCGAAGTGCTGCGAGAAGCCGCCCGCGTCCACGCGCTCGGGCTGCGGCTCGTGCTCGATCTGCATTACTCCGACACGTGGGCCGATCCGGGCCAGCAAACCCCACCGGCCGCGTGGCGTTCGCTCCCCGACGACGCGCTCCGCGACAGCGTCGCCCGCTACACGGCTCGCGTGCTGACGGCGTTGGCGGCGCAGGGCACGCGACCCGACATCGTCCAGATCGGCAACGAGATCACCAGCGGGATGCTGTGGGACTCGGGCCGCGTCGGCGGCGCGTTCGACACGCCGACCCAATGGCACCGATTGGCCGGGCTGCTGACGAGCGCGATTGCGGCCGTCCGGCAGACGGTCGGCGACAGCACGGCCGTGATGATCCACATCGACCGGGGCGGCGACGCGGCCGGGGCGACGTGGTTTTTCGACCATCTGCGGGCCGAAAACGTGCCCTTCGACCTGATCGGGCTGTCCTATTACCCGTGGTGGCACGGCTCGCTCGCCGATCTGAGCCGCACGCTCGACACGCTCGCCGGGCGCTATGGGCTGCCGATCTTCGTCGCCGAGACGGCCTATCCGTGGACGCTGTCGTGGTTCGACAACACGACCAACATCATCGGCTCGACGGGTCAGCTCCAGCCGGGCTACCCGGCCACACCTGCCGGTCAGGCCGCGTTCATCGCCCAAGTCGCGGCGGCGGTCGAGCGGACACCGGGCGGCGTCGGCGTCTGCTACTGGGCGCCGGATGATGTCGCCGCGCCGGGACTTGGCTCGCCGTGGGAGAACTTGGCGCTGTTTAGCGAGCACGGCACCGTCCTGCCCGCTGCATCGGCGCTCGGCGGACCGGCCGTAACGGCGGTCCGTTCGTCGCAGAACCCGGCCGTCCCGACCGCCGCGATCTCGCCCAACCCGGCGCGTGATGCGGTCCAGGTCGCCTACCCGACATCGTCTGGCGAGTGCAGCCGGGTCGTGCTCTACGACGCGCTCGGTCGCGCCGTCCGCCAAGCGTCGGGCGGCTGCGGCGCGGGCGTGAGCGAGCCGACGTTGTCGGTGGCTGGCCTGCCGAGCGGCGTTTACACCTACGTCGTCTTCGGCGCCCGCTCCGGCCGACTCCGGCAAGGGCGACTCATGGTTCGACGGTAACAGGAGCGCAAATGAAAATCGTCATCCCCGGCGGCTCAGGGCAAGTCGGCAATCTGCTCGCACGGGCGTTTGTGGCCGATGGGCACGAGGTCGTCGTCCTCAGTCGCCGACCCGAACCGGCGCCGTGGCGGGTCGTGTCGTGGGACGGCCGCTCGCTTGGACCGTGGACAGCCGAGATCGACGGCGCCGATGTCGTCGTCAACCTCGCCGGTCGCAGCGTCAACTGTCGCTATAATGACGAGAACCGTCGCGAGATTCTGGACTCTCGGATCGACTCGACCCGCGTCGTCGGCGAGTCAATTGCTCGGTCGAACCGGCCGCCGAAGCTCTGGTTGCAGTCGAGCACGGCGACGATCTACGCCCACCGCTACGACGCGCCGAACGACGAAGCGACCGGGATCATCGGCGGCTCGGAGCCGAATGTGCCGGAAACGTGGCGTTTCAGCGTCGGCGTGGCGACGGCTTGGGAGCGCGTGTTCAACGAAGCCGAGACGCCCGACACGCGCAAGGTCGCGCTCCGCTCGGCGATCACGCTCAGTCCCGACCCAGCCGGCGTGTTCGACGTGCTGCTCGGGCTGGTTCGGGCTGGATTGGGCGGTCGGCAGGGCGATGGGCGGCAGTTCGTCTCGTGGATTCACCACGACGATTTTGTCCGCGCCGTCCGCTGGCTCATCGAGCACGACGAACTGGCCGGACCGATCAACCTCGCCGCCCCGAACCCGCTGCCGAACGCGGCGTTCATGGCCGCGCTCCGCTCAGCGTGGGGAACGCGGATCGGCCTGCCCGCCGCCCGGTGGATGCTGGAGATCGGGACGTTCGCGCTGCGGACCGAGACCGAACTCGTGCTGAAGAGCCGCCGCGTCGTCCCGACCCGATTGCTCGACAGCGGCTTTACCTTTCGCTTCCCCTCCTGGCCCGACGCCGCCCGCGACCTCTGCCGCGAGTGGCGTGAACTCAATCGGTAGCCCGCCTCCGCCATGACCATCAACGAGCAAGCGCCGCTCGACCGGGTTCGCCGGATCTGCCTCGCGCTGCCGGGGACAAGCGAGAAGTCGGCGTGGGGCGAGCCGACGTTCCGCGTCCGGGGCAAGCTGTTCACGATGTTCGCCGGGGCCGACCGACATGGCGCCGGTCGCGATGCGCTCTGGTGCCACGCCACGCCGGTCGCGCAGCGCGGGTTGGTCGAGGCGGCAGCCGACCGC
>JBBSVG010000013.1:0-12620 GCA_038233775.1 Bacteroidota bacterium
CGGGATCGCGGTCGAGCAGAAACCCGCCCTCGACCACCGCGACGCCCAACCGGTGCGCCTTAACATACACCCGCAACGACGAGCCGATGCCGAGCATCAGGTCGCTGTGCTCAAACCCCGGTGGCGTCATCTCGACCCGTTCTCCCCGGCTCAATTCGTAGCTGTGACCGTCGTCCGGCAACCGGTAAAAGTCGTCGGCCGTCAGCAGCTTAACCGTGGTTTCGGACATGGCGAATGCCTCCGGTTCAGACGAACAACTCGCTCAGCGGCAAGCGCCAGCCGGGGACGACCTCACCACCGTCGAGCGTGTCGGCCTCGGTCAGCGTCAGGCTGTCGGTCAGCGTTCGATAAACGCGGGTGAGTCGGGTGCGCGGGTTGACCACGACGACCATTCGGCAACCGGCGTCGAGATACTCGCCGACCTTGTCATCGATCTCGGTGTAGCGGTCGTTCGGCGAGACGATCTCGATTGCTAGATCGGGCGCACCGGGGAGAAACCGCTCGGTGTCGCCGATCTCGGCGGCGCGTTCGGCGCTCAGAAACGCCACATCCGGCGCCCGCACCACGTCGGGATCACGCGCCAGCAGGAACCCGGTTTCGGCGCCATAGACGACGCCAAGCCCATGTGTGAGGACGAACTGGTCGAGCAGACCACCAATTCGAATGGAGATGCGACCATGTTGGCCGCCAGTTGGGCTCATCTCAATCAACTCTCCTCGTCTCAGTTCATAGGCGCGACCATCGTCTGGTCGGTTGAACAGGTCGTCGGCGGTCAGAAGGGCGGCGGGTTTCTCGGGCATGACGAAGCTCCGGGTCTCAGATGCGGACAGGGGCAACTCTCGTCGCCCCCGGTTCCAATCAACGTGCGGCAGGCGGGTTCAGAACAGCGCGTTCTCGCCGGTGATCTCGCGGCCGACGATCATCTTGTGGATGTTGTGCGTCCCCTCGTAGGTGATGACGCTCTCGAGGTTGAGCATGTGCCGGATGATCGGGTATTCGTTCGAGATCCCGTTGGCGCCGTGCAGATCGCGGGCGGAGCGGGCGATGTCGAGCGCGACCTTGCAGTTGTTCATCTTGACCAGCGAGACCATCGCCGGCTTGAACCCGCGCCCGTTGCCCGCATCCTTGCCCGCGTCCTTCATTCGACCGAGTTGCAGCGCCATCAACTGCCCTTTGGTGATCTCGTTGACCATATCGACGAGCGCCGACTGGACCAACTGGAAGCGGGCGATGGGTCCACCGGCGACCGGGCGATTGAGCGTGTAATTCAGCGTCGATTCGTAGCACGACATCGCCGCGCCGATCACGCCGAAGGTGATCCCGAACCGCGCTTCGGTCAGACACGAGAGCGGCGACTTGATCCCGCCCGTCAGCGGCAGCAGGTTGTCTTTCGGGATGCGGCAGTCGTCGAAGATCAGCTCGGACGTGATCGAGGCGCGGAGCGAGAACTTGTGCTCGATCTCCGGAGCCGTAAAGCCCGGCGTCCCTTTCTCGACCAGGAACCCGCGAATCTGCCCGTCGTGCGGCGTCTTGGCCCAGACGATGGCGACATCGGCGATGGTCCCGTTGGTGATCCACATCTTGGCGCCGTTGAGGACGTACTCGTCGCCGTCGAGGGTCGCCGTCGTCCGCATCCCGCCGGGGTTGCTGCCCGCGTCCGGTTCGGTCAGTCCGAAGCAGCCGATCAGTTCGCCTTTCGCCATCTTCGGCAGGTATTTTTGCTTCTGCGCCTCGCTGCCGTAGGTGTAGATCGGGAACATACACAGCGAGCCCTGCACCGAGACGAACGAGCGCAGCCCCGAATCGCACCGTTCGAGTTCTTGGCAGATCAGTCCATAGACCACATTCGACACGCCCGCGCAGCCGTAGCCGTGCAGGTGCGCGCCGAAAACGCCGAGTTCGGCCAGTTCCGGCGTCAGGTGCAGCGGGAACGTCCCGTCCTCGAAGTGCTTGCCGAAGATCGGTTGGGCGCGCTCATCGACCCACTCGCGCACGGCGTCGCGAATCATCCGCTCCTCGTCCGAGAGCATCGACTCGATGTTCAGAAGATCGGTGGCACTGCTGCTCATCACGGTCGTTTCCACAGGGTCCGCACTCCTCGTCTAAAAGCCCGTCAGGGATGGGCGTGCAAGGCCGCCGGAGCGGGTCTGCACGAAGGTAAGATCAGGAATGCGGGCCGCCCAAGCTATTTTCGGGCCGACCGGCATCCCCGGCCGCCGGATCGGGTTTAACCGCTCCGAAGCGCTTCCACCGGTCCGCCCGCGCGATTCGACTTCCTCCCGGCTGAGAAAGCCGCCCTTCCACCCGAGTCCCCGATCCGCTATGGCCGACCGCGACCTGCCGCCCGATTTGCCGCCGACCGACGCCTCGTGGTCCGACACGTTGTCGCTCGCCGTGGCCCACCTGAGCGCCGCCGATCCGCGCCTCGCGGCCGTGATCGAGACGGTCGGCCCGTGTCTCTATGCGCCCGCCCGAGACGGTGCGCCGCTGGCCGCGCTGATGCGGAGCATCGTCTATCAACAGCTCTCCGGCAAGGCCGCCGGGACGATCCACCGCCGCTTCCTCGGGCTCTACAACGACCGTCCGCCGACGCCGACCGAGTTGCTCGCGACGCCGGAAGACACGCTCCGCTCGGTCGGCCTGTCGCGGCAGAAGCTCGGCTACCTGCGCTCGCTGGCCGAAACGGTTCAGAGCGGCGCGCTGCCGCTGGATCGGTTGGACGAGATGACCGACGACGCGATCTTGACGGCGCTGGTTCAGGTCAAAGGCATCGGCCGGTGGACCGGGCAGATGGTGTTGATGTTCCATCTCGGCCGCTTGGACGTGCTGCCGGAACTCGATTTAGGCATCCAGAACGCGATCCAGCGGGCCTACGCGCTCGGCTCGCGGCCGACGCCGAAACAAGTCGCCGCCCTCGGCGCGGTCTGGGCGCCGTACCGCACCGTCGCCTCGTGGTATCTCTGGCGCTTCATCGACGGTCCGGCGGCGTGACCCGATGACGACGTCCCGCTTCCACCACCCCGCCGTGCTCGCGGCCGGAATCACACTAACGCACCTGCTCTATCTTGCCGTCGTGACCGGCGCGTGGCGCGGCGGCGGCGATTGGACGTATTGGGACAGCGGCTGGTACGCCAGCATCGTCGAGCACGGCTACCGCTCGGCCTTGCCGCCTGTCGCGAACGATCCGACCGGCTCGAACGTCGCCTTTTTCCCCGGCTACCCGGCGGTGGTCTGGCTGGTCAAGCGCCTGACCGGGCTGGGCACCTCGGCGGCCGAACTGACGGCGAGCGCGCTGGCGGCTTGGGGGCTTTGGGGCTACGGGCTGGCGCTGCTCCGCCGCTGGCAGATTTTGCCGCGTTTGCAAGCCGCCACGGTCGGCGCGATCATCGCCCACCCGGCCGCGTTCTACCTGCTGATGGGCTATAGCGAGTCGCTGTTCGGCTTCGCCCTGATTGGGTTCTTCTACCGCTCGGTGGATCGGCCCGACCGTCGCGCCCTCGTCGGCGGCCTGCTCGGCGCGCTAATGACGGCGACCCGACTTGTCGGTGTGCCGGTCGTCGGCTGTGCGCTGATCGAGCCGCTGCTGGCCGGTCGCGTGGACCACAAATGGCTCGGCCGAGCGCTGGCCGTGACGCTGATCGGCGCGCTCGGCGTGGCGGGGTTTCTCGTTTATTGCCAGATCCGGTTCGACCACTGGGATCTGTATTTCTGGACCCAACGGGTCGGCTGGCACGTCGAGCCCGATTACGCCGTGCTCTTTCGCGGGACGACCTACCGCACCTTCCCGATCATCAAAGCCGGGCTGTTTCGGACCGAACCGCTCAACGGACTGTCGGCGGTGCTGACCGTGACGTGGCTGGCCGTCGTCGGCTGGGTCGAGTGGCGACTGGCCCGATACCTGACCGCAACAGGTGAACCGGCGACGTGGCGACAGCGGCTGCCGTTCTACGTCGGCGCCGCGCTGCTGTTCTACATCCCGGCCGCCGCGACGGCCCAAATGGGGCTAATCTCGCTGTTCCGCTACACGCTGATGAGTCACTTGCTGCTCGTCTTCGCACTGGCCCACCTGCTCCACCGCCACCCGCCGACACGGCGAACGCACCGCGTGCTCGTCGTCCTCTACCTGCTCGCCGTGCCGCTGAGCGGCTGGATTCAGGGGATCTGCGCGTACCTATTCACACACCTCAAGTGGGTCGCCTGACCCCGACCGCCCATGCGCCTGCTGCTCGTCAATACCGCTGCGACGCTGTACATGACCGGCGTGATCTGGTTCGTCCAATTGGTCCACTATCCGCTGTTCGCGGCGGTCGGCCGGACCGAGTTCGCCGCCTATCACACACGCCACTCGACGCTGACAACGCTTGCCGTCGGCCTGCCGATGCTGGTCGAACTGGGCACCGCCGCTTGGCTGGTGGCGGCTCGCCCGGCGCCGATCCCGAGCGCCCTTGCCGTCGCCGGGCTGATCCTGGCGCTGGCCGCATTCGGGCTGACGTTCGTCGTCTCGGTCCCGATTCATACAGCACTCGATGGCGCTGCGGCTGACCAAGTGCCGCCGCTGATCCGCTCGCTCGTCGCAACGAACTGGCTGCGGACGGCCGTCTGGACCGCCCACGCCGGGATCGTCCTGTGGATGCTCGACCGCTGCCTGCGAGCCGTGCCCGGTCAGATCGGCTGATTTTTTCGGCTGCGGACTTGCGTCGCCGTCGCCGACCCGCTATCTTTGCAGTCCGTTTCGCCACCGGCAACCCGGTGACGGTTCGAGGTGAGATTGGGGGATGGCCAAACTGGTAAGGCACCTGACTCTGAATCAGGCAATTTGCAGGTTCGATCCCTGCTCCCCCAGCCCCTGAGAAGGGCAGACGGCGCGTTCGTCTAGTGGTCTAGGACGCTGGCCTCTCACGCCGGTAACACGGGTTCGACTCCCGTACGCGCTACACCGAAAGCCCCCGCTTCTCACGAGGCGGGGGCTTTTTCGTGTTTACCAAGCCGTCGCGAGGCCGGCGCGGACCCAGCGACCCGGCTCGGGCACGCCGGGGAACTCGGCGTACGGCTGATCCAGCACGTTCATCGCCTCGACGTACGGCGTCACGCCCCAGCGGGTGGCGCTGAGCCTCGCGTCCCAGCGGCCAAACCCTTTCAGCTTCGCGTTCACCGGTTGCCGGACGATGCCCGAGACAGCGAGCGCCGTCGCCGCCGGACCGGCGAACCGCAGCGCGACCGTCCCTTGATGGCGCGGGTGGCTGACGGCGTACTTGCTGACGACATCGGCGGGCAGATCGAGCTTCCCGTCGAGATACGTGTAGCCTAGTCCGACGCTCGCAACGCCGACGCCGGTCGGCATCGGACGCCACTCGACGCTCGTTTCGACGCCGCGAAAATCGACCGCCGCGATGTTCGTCGCCTCGTAGGTTTTGCCGTCGGGGCGCCGAACGAAATCGATCACATCGCGGCTGGTGCGGACGAACCCGGTGACGGACGCGTTCAACCAAGCCGACGGCAGCCAGTCGCCGCCAAATTCGGTGCTCCAGCCGGTTTCCGGTTTCAGATCGGCGCGGCCGAGGTTGCCGCCGCCGGGGTTGAACCGTTCGGTGAACGACGGCGCCCGGAACGAGCGACTGACCGCACCGCGCAGCTTGACGCCGCTGCCCACGAGCAGCCCGAGCCCGACGGCCGGGTTGACCTGCCAGCCGAACGTGTCCTGATGGTCGGCCCGCAGCCCGAGGTCGATCAGCCCGACGCCAAGCGACCCGAGCGGCGCCGTTCGGCCGTGCAGCAAGAGGCCCTGGCCGAAGCGGGTCAGGCTCCGGTTGCCGAGTTTGTTGCTCCGCAGATCGTCGGTGCTCACTTCTGACACGCTGGTCAGATCGACGCCCGCGACGGTTCGGCGCAGCTCGATCTCGCCGCCGGCGGTCGTCTTGCGGTGGTTCGCTTCGTAATACTTCGGGCTGTCTCGGGCGACGGTCGGATCGAACACGTAATCGTCGAACGCCCGGCGCAGGACGAGGCGCGGTGTGACGACGGTGCGGCCGAAGGTCATCGGCAGCGCAGCGGTCACGAGTGCGGTCCGCGTTTGCTCGCGGGAGCGGGGATCGAACGGCGAGGCGTAGAAATCGGCCGTCCCGAACGATTTTTTGCTATAGCCGCCGTTGATCTGCAAGACGCCGGTCGGCAAAGCCAGATCGAGCCGACCGCCGGCTGTCCACGCATCGAAGTCGGTGTTTGGTCGGTACGAATCGGCTTGGCGCCCCTCGCCGTAGAGCCGCAAGCCGCCGACGCGGCCGGCCCAACCGGCGCTCGCTTGACCGGTCCGCAGCCCGCGTTCCCCAACGCTGACCGCTGCCCGTCCGCCTGTTCCCGGCGCCGACGTGACCAGATGGACGACGCCGCCGAACGCATCGGGACCGTAGAGCGTCGCCGCTGGACCGTGCAGCACCTCGATCCGCTCCAGATCGTCGAGCCCAAGCGGCACGTCGAGCAGGAAATGGCCCGTCTGCGGGTCGCTCAACCGCTGCCCATCGACGACGAGCAATTGCTGGCCGAACGTCGCGCCGCGCAGGCTGAGGTCGGCCTGGACGCCAAAAGCGCCGCGCGTGGTCATCGTCACGCCGGGCAAGCGGTCGAGCGCGTCCTCGATGGCGACCGCGCCCGGCAGCGCCCGCAGCGACTCGCCCGACCGAACGGTCACGGCGCGGGTCAGCTCTGTTACCGAAACCGGCTGGCGGGTGGCGACGACGGTGATCTCGGGAATCGCGAGCGAATCGGTCTGGGCGAGCGCGAGGGCGGGAGCGGCGAAAACCAGCGCGGCGGCGAAGGCAAAGCGAGGCGACATCGGCAGCGGGGTGCGTGGGAAACCGCCCGGCGGCAGCTCCGCCCGGCGGCGCAAAGGTACGGGCAACTGCGTCGGCTTGCCCGCGCAGTTGCCGTCACACGAGCGCGGCGTGTCGAGCGCGGTCCACATCGGCACTCCGGTAGAGCGACTCCGGGATCTGCGCCAGCGTCGAGTCGTGCAGTTGCGCGCCCAGCCCGTAGAACTGCTGGAAGCTCATGATGAGCGGCCGCCATTTGTCGGGGTCCACCCGGTCCGGTCGGCCGTCGAGCAGGATGGACTCGGCCAGATGCACCCGCTGGACGCGCACCTCGATGTTGACCAGCCGACCCCGCACGGCCGCGTCTTCCTCGGCGATGCCGTGGGCGGCTTCGAGCACGGCTTCGAGCTGGACGGGACATTCGAGCACCCGAGGCGGGGCGACCGTCTCGGCGGGCACCGGCGTCAGTCCCGACAGCCCGAACTTGTCGCGCTCGGTCCGGTAGCCTTTCTGTAACTTCCCGGCCGGGATGGGGTCGGAGCCGGTCGTTCGCGCCAGCCGGTTGACGGCGCCGACCAGATCGGCCGACGGCAGGTTCAGCACGCACTGCCCGGTTCGCCGCAGGTTCTGCGTCGTCTTGGACGATGCCGCCAGTCCGAGCACGGCCCGCCAGCCGAGATAAAAGACCGACGACATCGGGGCCAGGTTCCACGACCCATCTTCGTTGACGGTGCTGATGAGGACGACGGGCGTGCCGAAGTAGAGGATCGCGGGTTCGCTGCGGTGGTGCATGGGGTTCCCGGTTGGATGCGTGAGCCGTTCAGTTTTCTTCGGTCGCCGACCACGTCGTTCGGGCCGCTTCCCAACCGAGCATCGCCCGTTTGCGGACCGGGTCCCAGCGGTAGCCGCCCAACCCGCCGAGCGATTGGATGACGCGGTGACACGGAATCAGGTAGCCGACCGGGTTCTGCCCGATGGCCGTGCCGACCGCTCTGGACGCCGTCGGCTGACCGATGGCGGCGGCCAGATGGCCGTAGCTGACGACGCGGCCGGCCGGAATCCGCAGCAGCGCCGACCAGACTTTGAGTTGAAAGTTCGTCCCGCGCACGAGCAACCGGAGCGGTTCGCCTGCATCGCCGAACGCCCGGCCGACGACCGGCGCGACGGCCGATGCGTCCTCGACCCACGTCGCCGCCGACCAGCGGGCGCGGAGCGCGGACACGGCGGCGGGCGCTTCGTCGTCGTCGCCCAAGAAGCCGAATTCGCACACGCCGCGCTCGGTCACGGCGACGAGCGCGGGACCGAACGGCGTCGGTTGGACGCCCCAGCGGATCGTCAGCCCGGCGCCGCCGGAGCGGTATTCGCCCGGCGTGACCGCTTCGAGCGTGACCATCAGATCGTGCAGTCGCCCGGCGCTCGACAGGCCGATCTCGTCGGTCGCGTCGAGCACCGTCGGCGCATCAGCGAGCAGCGTTTTGGCCCGCTCGGCCGTGAGGAATTGCAGAAACTGTTTCGGGCTGACGCCAGCCCAGCGGACGAACAACCGCTGCAAGTGGCCGTCGCTCAACCCGACGTGGGTCGCGACTTCGGCCAGCGCCGGCCGCCTGTCGGCGTGATCAGCCAGAAAGCGCAGCGCCCGCTCGATCCGCCGGTAATCCTCGTTCCATCCAGTCATCGTCGGCCTCTCTGTCACGGTTCGACGACAAGATCGGGCTTCGCGGCGCCCGGTTCAACCCGATTCCTGCGACATTCGCCGTTGGAAAGCTCCCGGCCAGGGGGTTATCTTTCGGGACGCTCGTTTTCGCCCGTTTCCCGCAAGCCCAAGCGCCTCATGCCGCTCACCTCCGCCGAGATTCGTCAGGGATTCCTCGACTTCTTCCGCCAGAAGGGCCACACCCTCGTCCCGTCCGCGCCGGTCGTGCCGCAAGACGACCCGACGCTGTTGTTCACCAACGCCGGGATGAACCAGTTCAAGGACGTCTTTTTGGGTCAGGGGACGCGCCCGTACACCCGAGCGGCCGACACGCAGAAGTGCATCAGGGCTGGCGGAAAACACAACGATTTGGAGGACGTGGGTCACGACACATACCACCACACGTTCTTCGAGATGCTCGGCAACTGGTCGTTCGGCGATTATTACAAAGCCGACGCGATCCGCTGGGCGTGGGAGCTTCTGACGGAGGTCTGGGGCCTGCCGAAAGACCGGCTCTACGCGACCGTCCACCATTCGGACGACGAAGCCAAGTCGCTCTGGGCCGAAGTCACGGACATCAACCCCGAGCACATCCAGATCTTCGGCGACAAGGACAATTTCTGGGAGATGGGCGACACCGGGCCGTGCGGGCCGTGTTCCGAGATTCACATCGACCTGACCGACGACGGCTCGGGCGCCGCGCTCGTCAACGCGGGCGTGCCCGAAGTGATGGAGATTTGGAACCTCGTTTTCATCCAGTACAACCGCGAAAAAGACCGCTCGCTGATCGAACTGCCCGCCAAGCACGTCGATACCGGGATGGGCTTCGAGCGAGTCACGGCCGTCTTGCAGGGCAAGCGGAGCAACTACGACACGGACGTGTTCACGCCGATTCTGGCGGCCATCGAGGTGCTGTCCGGTCGCGCGTACGCCGGTGACGATCAGATCGCCATGCGCGTCATCGCCGACCATCTGCGCGCGCTCTCGTTCGCTATCGCCGACGGGGCGTTGCCGTCGAACGAGGGGCGCGGCTACGTGCTGCGCCGAATGCTGCGCCGGGCGGCGCGGTACGGTCGGACGCTCGGGCTGACCGAACCGTTCCTCCACCGACTCGTCTCGACGCTCGTGGCGACGATGGGCGAGGCGTTCCCGGAACTCGTGACCTACGCCGACCACGTCGCCCGGATCATTCGCGGCGAGGAAGAAGCGTTCGGCCGGACGCTCGACCGGGGACTCGATCTGTTCGAGGCCATCGCGTCGCGGGTGACCGAAGCCGGACAGAGTGAGTTCCCCGGCGACGAGGCGTTCAAACTCTATGACACCTATGGCTTCCCGGTCGATCTGACCGCGCTCATGGCCGCCGAGCGTGGGCTGCGCGTTGACCAATCGCGGTTCGACGAGTTGATGGACGAGCAGCGCAACCGGGCGCGGGCGGCGGGTCGGTTCTCGGTCGAGATGAACGCACTCGCCGGCAACGATTTCGTCGCGTTGAGCGAAGGCGAGGTGTCTTTCATCGGCTATTCGGACCTCGTTGAGCCGTCGGCGACGATCCGCGAACTGCGCCGGGGCGACGACGGAACCGGGCAGATCGTCCTCGACCGGACGCCGTTCTACGCCGAGAGCGGCGGCCAGATCGGCGACACCGGCACGCTGACGTTCGCCGACGGCACCGCCGTTCAGGTCGTCAACACAAGCAAAGCAAACGGCCGGACGGTTCACACAATCGAGTCGCTGCCGACCGAGTTGCCCGCCGGACCGGTGCGGGCCGAGGTCGATGCCGAGCGGCGCTTGGCGATCATGCGGAACCACACCGCGACGCACTTGCTCCACGCCGCGCTGCGGCAAGTGCTCGGCGATCACGTCCACCAGAAAGGCTCGTACGTCGGTCCCGACCGGCTGCGGTTCGATTTCACCCAACCGGAAAAGGTCCAGCCCGAGCAGTTGGCCGAGGTCGAGCGGTTGGTCGTCGGACAGATTCGGCTCGACACGGCGCTCAAGACCGAGCTGATGGACATCGAGTCCGCCCGAAAGACCGGCGCCCAAGCGCTGTTCGGCGAAAAGTACGGCGACGAGGTTCGCGTCGTCACGGTCGGCCCGTTCTCGAAAGAGCTGTGCGGCGGGACGCACCTCCGGGCGACCGGTCAGACGGGCGCGTTTCGGATCGTCAGCGAAGGGTCGGTCGCAAGCGGCGTCCGGCGGATCGAGGCGGTCACCGGTGAAGCGGCCGAAGCGGTCGCGGCCGAGGAGCGGGCCGTGCTCCAGTCCGTCCGCGCCCTGTTCCCCGCCGCCGCACCGCTTGCCGACCTGCCGACGCTGGTCCAGAAACTCGCCGACGAGCGCAAAGCCATCGAACGCGACCTAACGGCGCTCCGCCGCGAGCAAGCCGCCGCCGGATTGGATGAGTGGATCGCCAGCGCCGTCACGGTCGGCGATATCCGCGTCATCACCGGTCGGTTGGACGGCGCCGACGGCGATGCGCTCCGCTCGACCGCCGAGACGCTCCGCTCAAAGCTCGGCGACGCAGCCGCCGTCGCGGTGCTCGGCGCCGTGACCGACGGCAAGGTGCTGCTCGTCGCGACCGCGACCGATGCGGCGATGAAGCGCGTTCCAGCCGGCAAGCTCGTCGGCGCGGTCGCGCAGCGGGTCGGCGGCAACGGCGGCGGTCGGCCGCAGCTTGCGACCGCAGGCGGCAAAGACACCGACGCGCTGCCCGCCGCGCTCGACGCCGTTGTGGACATCGTCGGCCAAACGCTTGGCGTTGCATTGGGAAACGCCGAGGGATCGCGGTGACGACGGCCCCGGCGCCCGGCGGCGCGTTCAGCCGGATTCTGTCGGCGCGTGACGAGCGTGGGACGGCGTTTCTGCTGCTGCTCGACCCCGATCAGCACGACGCCCGTTCGCTCGCCATCACGGCCGCGTTCGCGACCGAGTGCGGCGTAGACGGGTTTTTGGTCGGCGGTAGCCTCTTGTTATCCAACCAGTTGGAAGCCGACGTCCTTGCGGTCAAATCGGCCACCGACCGGCCGGTGGTGCTCTTTCCCGGCGCCGTCACGCACATCACCTCGGCCGCCGACGCAATCCTTTATTTATCGCTGATTTCGGGGCGCAATCCCGATCTCTTGTTCGGCAATCACGTCGTCGCCGCGCCGCTGATCAAACGCGCCGGGCTGGAGGCGATCTCGACCGGCTACATGCTGATCGAGTCCGGCCGACCGACCTCGGCCTCGTTCATGAGCGGCACGCACCCGATCCCGCGAGACAAACCCGCCATCGCCGTCGCCCACGCGCTCGCCGCCGAACTCATGGGAATGCGTTGCCTTTATTTGGAAGCCGGCAGCGGCGCGTTGCACCCGGTCCCGGTGCCGATGGTCCGCGCCGTGGCGGCGTCCACCGCGCTGCCGGTGATGGTCGGCGGCGGACTCAAAACGGCCGACGAGATCGCCGAGCGGGCAGCGGCCGGGGCGGCGGTCGTCGTCGTCGGCAACGCCGTCGAGGCCCGGCCCGACCCGTCGTACCTGCGCGACCTGGTCGCCGCCGCACACCATCGCACCGCCGATCAACCGGCTCAACCTGTTCACCGATAACGGGTTATGCTTTCGCTTCCCCATCCCGGTCAACCTGACCGCGTCGGCGCCGACGAACGGGCGTTCGTCACCGATTCGCTCGCCGCCAGCGCCGAAACCAAGCGCCGGATCGCCCACGCGCTGACCGACGACATCGTCCGGGCCGCGCACCTGACGGCCGATGCGTTCGCCCGAGACGGCAAGCTCTTGCTCTGCGGCAACGGCGGCTCGGCAGCCGACGCGCAGCATCTGGCGACCGAGTTCACCATCCGGTTTCGCGGCTCGTTCACCCGCCCGGCGCTGCCCGCCATCGCGCTCTCCGTCGATCCATCGGCGATGACGGCAGGACCGAACGATCTGGGCTTCGAGCACACGTTCGCCCGGCTGGTCGAGGCCTACGGTCGGCCCGGCGACGTGCTGTGGGTCTTCTCGACGAGCGGCCAGTCGGCCAACTGCATCCACGCTGTCACGGCCGCGCGGGAACGGCAGATGACCGTGATCACCTTTCTGGGCAACGGCGGCGGCCGGATGGCCGAGATGGGCGACATCAACCTGACC
>JBBSVG010000014.1:0-12579 GCA_038233775.1 Bacteroidota bacterium
GCGGATCACCAGCAACCTCAAGGCGGACGGGTACAAGGACGGCGAGAAGCGGACGATTCCGATTGAGATCACCAGCAAGGACCGGCTCGACAAGCGCGCGGTCGATGGGGTCAAGGAGATCACCGACCCGTTCGTCCTGCTGTCGCTGAAGGCCGACGGCTCGAACTGGGGCGTCTCCGGCGCCCCGGCAGCGGGTGAGGGCGACTATGATTTCCAGGTGCGGTGGTACGGCGCCTTCGTCGCGCTGCGGACGATGCCGGGCGGTGGGACGCTCGCGGCAGCCGTTCCGGCCTGACGATGCGCGGCGCGGTCGGGGTGGGGACACCGACCGCGCCGCATTTCCAGTCCCGTCACGTCTGAACTTGGGGTATGCGGTGAGCAGTCGGATTGGGCGGGTGGCTGGGCGGTGGGGGTTGGCGGCGGCGGCGTGCCTGGCGTTGGCCGCGTGGCGCACGCCGGATTATCCGGTCGTGATGTCGAACGCGCGGCTGGAGGCAGAGATCGGCCACGTCGAGTTCCGCGAGCTGGGCAGTGGTCGGGTACAGCTCGACACGCGCTGGGAGCGGGCGAATCTGGTCCGTCTTCGCGTGCCGATGCTGGCTGGGGTGCGCGGCGCAGCGGTCGATGGCTCGCTGTACGTCCACCGTCGCGCCGCATGGCAGCTCAACGGCATCAGCCGGGTCGTGCTGGCGCGAGGGCTGCAAGGCGATCTGCTGACGTTCGGCGGGTCGTTCAGCGCCCGACACGTCGCGTCTCGGCCGAGCGGACCGCTCAGTCGTCACAGCTACGCGATGGCTCTGGACCTCAACCCCGGCTGGAACCGGATGGGCGCCCGACCGGCGCCGGTCGGTAGCCTGGGCAACGTCTATCGGCTGGTGCCTGTATTCGAGGCGTTCGGCTTCTGCTGGGGCGGCCGGTGGCGGACGCAGGATGGGATGCACTTCGAGGTCACGGAGTTCCTGGATTCAGCGGAAGTCGAGCGACGGGTTCACGAACAACTGTTCGGCGGTGTCACCGCCCGTAGCGCACCATGATGCACCGGTTCGGCCCTCTCGCCGCGACGCTGTTGTCTGCCCTGCTCTCGCTGAGCTGCGGCCCGACCGGCTGTGCGCGACCGGCCGAACCGATGCAAACCACCGCGACCGTCGGGCGACCGGGCGGCGACACCCGGCTGGCAGTCGTCGAGCGGCGCGATTCGGTCGCGCTGCCGGTCAAGCGCTCCGGCTGGCTCGGTCGCGGGCCGGGCACGGTCACGCCGCCGGGTGGCGGTCGGGCCGTGCCGGTGCCGCCGGGTGCTCGGGTTGGCGCGGTGATTCAGTTGGTCGCCGCACACGACCTACGGGCAGGCGACACGCTGACGGTGGCCGTCGAGCGCGATCCGGGGGCGATCTACGCCGACACGTCGCAGGTCCGGCACGTCCGGCTCGATGCCGCGCTGCCGCCGTCGCCGCCGATGCTGCGGCCGGTGGCCGTGGCCGGGATGGTCGCCGCGCCGGGCACCGGTGCCGGTCCGGCGCTGGGCGTCGGGATCGCGCTGCCGCGCCTGCCGCTCGAGCCGATGCTGGTTGCGCTGGGCGATAGCTACGGCCCGGCGCTCGGGTTGACCGTCCGGCCGATCCGGCGGCTTCGCCTGGGCGCCGTCGCTGGTCGGCCGTGGGATGATCTCGGCGCCGGGCAGGTCCACGCGAGGCTGCTGGTCAGCTACGATTTATGAGGGCGTGAGCAGATGCAGATTCGGATTCGACGCAAGCTGGGCCGATTGGCCGTGCGGGACGACGGTCGATTGACGCACAAGGGACACGATCCGGTCATGGCCGTCGTCGGCGTCTGCTGGCAGGGATCGGCCGACACGGGCGATCTGCGGATCGTGTACCGCGTGACCGAGATCGAGGACGGCGAGCCGATCCCGACCGAGTTCTGCCCAACGGAGGGTTGATGTTTCGACGCATCTGGCGCGCATTGGTCGCCGCCTGGGACTGGCTCCACGAGACGAGGATTTTTTCAAATGAAGTCATTGCGTGAGCTGGTGCTCGGGAATCGCCCGACGACGGCCGGGTTGGCACCGGGCCGGTTTCCCGTTGGGGTCGGCGGCCGGACGGTGTGGGTGACAGAGCGCCCGTTCAACCAAGAGACGCTGGAGGGCTGGTGCGGCTGGATCGTCCGGCACGGGCTGGCCGATCTGGACGGCGACGAGTGGACCCGTCAGTTCATCCAGGCGTGCGCCGACGGCCACGCGCTGACCGAGCTGAACCAGCTGCTGTTCGACGCCGCACCCGACGCGCTGGCGCAGGTGCCGTTCGGCCGGACGCTCGTCGGCTACCAGGCTTTCACCGCTGTCTCGGCGATGCTGTCGCCGGCGCCGAGACAGAAGCCCAGCGGCACGGTTGGCGACGCGGCCCCGGCGAGCGCTCGACGCTATGGGGCATCGACTGGCGCGCCCTCCGTCTGAGCTTGGCCGAGAGCCAGGCAGTCGAGAGCGCCGAAGACGCGAAGGCGCTCGGGATGGGCGAGACGTTCAGCTACCTGCGATTGCTGTCGCACCGGGCGGCGGAACAGGCAGACGCGATGCATGGGCGGTAAGGAGAGTGGGTACGGGAACCGTACCCATTCATGCGGCCCGACGGGGTGGCGTCACCAGATGCCGGGCGCCGGACACCAGGGCAGAGACGATCAGGACGACCGCCCCGGCCAGGGACAGCCAGAACAGACCTCGGCCATCAGCAAGCCCCTGACGTAGGGCGGTGAAGAAACCGATGGCACAGAGCAGCAGCCCAACCGAGTAGAACGCGACCTGTTTCATGTCTCAAATCCTCGATAGTCTGGTCATCCGGCTCGGCTTGGATGTCGGCAAATTCAGGACCGACCTCAAGGCCGGGCTGGGTGATCTGACGAAGCTCGGCGCCGAGACGCAGAGCGTGATTGACGAGCTGGGCAAGTCCTACCGGCAGGAGGTGCTCCAGCTCCAGGCGCTCACGACCGAGGAAGGCCGTGCCCTGGCGATTGACCGGGAGCGGCTGGGGATTCAGCGTCAGCGGGCACAAGAGAGCATTCGACTGGCGGCCCGACAGGCCGAGAACGACCGTTCGCCGCTGACCCGCATCCTCCAGGACCGGGTGGCCCCGGCAGCCCAGGCGCTCGGCATCGGTGGCCCTGCGCTCGGGCTGCTGACCGGGGCGGCCACGTTCGCCGGGGTGGCGTTCGCCGCGACCGGCGCCGCAAAGGCCATCGGCTCGGCGATCTCGTCGGCGGCGTTGTTCGAGCAGGCCATGATCGGCGTGCGGAAGACGACCGGGCTGGCTGGCGACGAGTTCGACCAACTGAGCGCGGGCGTGCTCGATCTGTCCGCCAAGCTCGGGATTCCCGCCATCGAACTGGCGAACATCACCGCCACGGCCGGTCAGCTCGGGATCAACGGCAAGGCGGCCCTGTTGGCGTTCACCGAAACGGCGGCCAAGCTCGGCGCGGTGTCGGAGCTGACGAGCGACCAGGCGGCCCAGGCGTTGGCCCAGATCGGCAACGCCTTCGGGCTGCTGCCCGCCGACGCGGCCAAGCTCGGCTCGGTCCTGAATGAACTCAGCAACACGACCAGCGCGACCGCTGGCGACATCGCGGGCGTGCTCCAGCGGGTCGGCGTCGCGGGCCGCTCCATCGGGCTGACGGTCGATCAGGTGGCCGCGCTTGGCGCGACGCTGCGGGCGGCCGGTCTGCCCGCCGAGACGGCTGGTGTGTCGCTGCGGAACTTCCTGACCATCGCCCAGACCAAGAGCGCCGAGCTGGCGAAGGTGGTCGGCGTGACGCAGGCGCAGTTCGACACGATGCTGTCGAAAGACGCCTTCGGTGCGCTGCGGTCGTACCTGACCGCGCTCGGCAAGCTGCCGCCGCAGTTGCAGGCGATCCGGGTCGAGAAGACGTTCGGGCAAGAGAACGTCTTGACGGTGCAGACGCTCGCCCAGCAGACCGACCAGCTCAACGCGAATCTCGAAATCAGCGCCCGTTCCTTCCGCGAGGGCGCATCGCTAAACCGCGAGTACGCGACCAGCATGGACGGGCTGATCGCCCAATGGACGCTGCTAAAGGCCCGCGTCGCCGCGTTCGTGACCGACGGTGCAGGCGGTGCGGTGCCCGCCCTCACGTCGCTGCTGAAGGCGCTCAACGGGGCCAGCAACGGCGCCGAAGCGCTGGCCGGAGCCGTGCAGCAGGCGCGTGAGCAGATGAGCCGGACCGAGGCGGCGGAGAAGCTGCTGAACCGGTACGACGCGCTGACGGCCAACACGCGCCGGACGAAAGAGCAGACCGACGAACTGAAGCGGGTGACAGCCCAGATCGCCGAGCAGTTCCCGGCTTACGTCACGCAAGTGGACGCGGCCGGGACGGCGATGGGCATCTACTCGGGTGCGCTGCGGACGAACATCGAGCTGCAACGTCAGGCCGCGCAGTTCGATCAGCGCGACCCTATCGAGAAGATGGTCTCGGGCTACCGCGACGCGTCGAAAGAGGTCGGCGCGCTGACGAGCCGACAGGCGGCGCTCGCCGCCCAGCAGCAGAAGCTGCGTCAGCGCGCCGCTGCCGGTGAAGTGCTCTTGAACCCAATCGGCACGCCGCAGTCGATCCGCGAGGCCGACCGGATCGAGGTGCCGACGATTGAGGGCGAGCAGAAGAAAAAGACCGACCAGATCGAGTCGCTCGGCCGAGACCTGGCGAAATCGCGGGAGAACGTCAAGGGGTTTGCCGCGCAGTTGGCGTCTCTGTTCGACCCCGACAAGGCGCCCGACATCGAGACGCTTCGCAGCCTGTACGGCGTCACCGACGCGGAGATCGCCGACATCCGTACCCGGCGCGATGCCTTGCTCGCCACACCACCGCCGGCCGCGCACGTCGAGACGCCCGACGAGCTGGCCGCCCGGTTGAAGTCCGAAGCCGACGCCCGTGCCGACGCCGCGAAGAAAGGCGCCGTCGAGCAGCGTGCCATCGCTGAGGCCGACGCCGGAGCCGAGCGTGCCCGTCAGGAAGGGATCAAGGCGGAACTGGATGCCCAGCTTGCCGCGCTCGACAAGACCGACGAGCATCGCCGGGCGCTGATCGCGGCCGGGCTCGATGCGGAGTTGCGGGCCATCGCCACCCGAGACGCCGCCGAGCGGCGCGGGCTGGTCGGGCTGTCGCCGGGGCTGGCTGCTGCCAAAGGCCGAAATCTGGATGCTGATCGGGCCACCGCAGAGGGCAAGGCCCGACGCGACGCCGCGCGCGACACCGCTGCGCTCGACACCGCCCAAGAGGCCGAGAAGACCGCTCGCGCGAAGCGGATCGGCGCGGCCGAACTGGCCGTGATCGAGGCCACGCGCCGCGCTCAGATCGACGGGATCGACGCCGAACTGTCGCTGGCCGAGACGACCGAACCGCGTCGGCGTGAGCTGCTGGAGCAGCGCTACACGCTGGAGGTCGCCCAGATCACCAGCAAGTACGACTTGGAAGCGACGCTGCTGCGGCAGCAGATCACAGACGAGACGGAGCTGCGCGCCCGGCTGGCCCAGACCGAAGCCGAGCGGCAGCAGGAACTCGGCCGGGCCAAGCGGACCCAAATCACCGCGACGGATCGGCTCGAGCAGGAGCACGACAAAGCCCGGCGCGAAGCGGTCAAGCGCTACACGTCCGACGTGGCCCAGATCATCGGGCAGGAAGCGGCGCGGGCGCTGCGGTCGCAGCGGCGCTACACCGACACGGACGTTCGGCTCCAGCAGGCCGGGTTCAAGGACCGCGAAAAGGCGCTCCGGCAGAGCCTGTCGCGGCAGGAGATCACGACCGAGCGGTTCAATCTGGAGATGTCGAAGCTGACGGAAGAGCGGGCCAGCTTCGACAAGGACGTCGAGGCCGACCGCGCGGGCTTCGTTCATCGCACCGTGACCGCCCTGACCGACGCGCTGATCCAGGAAGGGATTCGGCTGCTGGCCGCCCAAGCGGCGAAGGCCATCGAGCAACTGCTGATCGGGGGCGCGACGGCGGCAGCGGCAGCGGTCGAGGTCTCGGGCACGATGGCGACCATCGGCGCGGCGGCAGCCGGTCCGGCGGCACTGGTATCGACGGCGTCGTTCGGCGCGGCCGGTGCGGCTGGTGCGGCGGGGATTGCGGCGGCGCTGGCGGCGGCAAAGGTTGCCCAGATCGGCGCGTTTGCAAAGGGCGGCCTGATCCCAGGCACGCCCAGCGCGACC
This sequence comes from Bacteroidota bacterium, assembly GCA_038233775.1. Taxonomy (GTDB): domain Bacteria; phylum Bacteroidota; class JBBSVG01; order JBBSVG01; family JBBSVG01; genus JBBSVG01. The sequence goes on from JBBSVG010000014.1 coordinate 6,204, forward strand.
GACAACACGCTGATTATGGCCCGGACCGGCGAGACGGTGCTGACGCCCGAGATGGTCGCTCGGCTGGGTGGCCCGGCCGTCATGCGGGCGATTGGCGTCCCCGGCTACGCGACCGGTGGCGTCGTTGGTCGGGTGCCGAGCGCAAACGATTTCAGCGTGCCCCGCTTCACCGCGACCGAAGCGGGAGCGCTGCGGCCAGATCGGGATCTGATTGGCGCCGTCGGTGAGTTGCGGGCAGAGGTTGGGCGACTGCGGTCGGACACGGTCGCTGGATCGAACAAAGTAGCGCAGGCAGCGGGCCGGTCGAAGCCGGTGCTGCTGCGGCGCGAGCTGCGGCAGGCGCAGGTCGAGATAGCCCGCAGCGATGCGCGGCGTACCATCGGAGGACTCTGACCATGACTGGCGAATTCCTGCTCGATGTGCTCGATGAGGCCGGTGCGGTAACGCAGACGCTGGATTTGACGCCGGTTCTGCTCGATGACGGGCTGGGCGCGGTCGAGATGGAGAGCGAGGACCAAGAGACGGAGCGGGTCCGGCTCTCGTCGGTGACGCTGGCGGTGGACCGCGACGACGTGGCCGCGCTCGGGCTGTACGAGTTACTGACCGATACCCCGGCTGACCGGCTGGTGTTGCGGGTGCGTCGGGTGGGCGCGACCGACTTCGCTTTCGAGGGGACGCATGTCGAGACAGACTGGCGGGAGGCGTTGGGCGACCAGCTCGGCCGCGTTGAGCTGACATTCGACGGGTTGGAGGGTGCCATACTTCGGGCGGCGCGGACGGTGACGCTGGCGAGCTTGGCCGCGTCGCTGCCAGCCGAGGCGGTCGTGTACACGCTGATCGGGTCGTTCTATGCTCGGGTTGCCCATCTGCCGACTGTGTTGGCGCTCGGGCTTGAGGCGGCGGGCTACACGCTTGACGGGTTCGATCTGGGCGACGCGGGCACTGTCACGACGGACCCAGTGGCATACAGCGGTCTGGGCGACCATTTGTACGTGATCGATTCGGACTTGACGGTCGCGTACACGACAGCAGATTATGCCGTCTCGACATCCGGCCCGCTCGACGCGGTCGCGGCGACGGCCACCGTGTACGACCTTCTGCTCTACCTGTGCCGGTTGCACGACGCGACGCTCTACGTTGCCGGTCGGGCGGTGCGGGTGGTCAACCGCTCCCGGCCCGTCCGGCTGGCTGAGTCTCTGGCCGCGCCGGATCTCGTGGCCGACTACGCGGACGGCGAGCTGCTGCCCCGTGGCGTCGCAGCCGTCCGGGCGGTCCATGTGCAGATCGGGACGCCAAGCGGCCCGCGCACATTGGCCCTGACGCTCGATGCCAACGGGATCACGCTCAACGTGAGCGTGACCGAGGCGGCACCGGAACTGGCGGACGGGGACCAATCGGCCGACTTCGACACGACGCCGTCGGGCATCAACAGCGCCGCTGTCACCCCGGCTGATGGCTGGTATTTCTCGTCGGATGACGTGCTCGGGCCGTGGACCTACGGCCCGAATCCGTTGCTGATCGCGGTCAACGGGCCGAACATCGTGGTGCTGACCGATGAGGTACGTTACGCTGACCTGACCGGGGTGAATGACGAGGGCGTTCGCTACCATGAGGTAAGCGTGCCTTATCGGGTGCCGGATGGCGCTGTCGATGCAGTGCCCGAGGGCGCTGGGCTACAGGCGAGCCTATTCATGCTACGAGTCGGGGCGGCGTGGCGGCGGCACTTCCGGTCACAGGCCGAAGTGCGGGTCGAAGGTGTGGACGGCGGGCCATACCTGCCGGGTGCCCTGTACCGGCTGAGTGATCCAATGGGCGATCCGACTGGCGATCATCCGACCCGAACCATACTGGTCACGAGCTGCGGCTGGGATGCGCTCGACGACGTGAACCGGTTGACGCTGCGCGAACTGGAGGTATTGACGTGATCGAGGTTCTGTACGGCGACGGTCTGCCCGCCCTTGAGGCACGCTCGACAGCGGGTGATCTGATTGAGGCGTTCGCGTTCCCACGTCCGTCCGATCCGGGCTTGAGCTACACCTACACCGACGAGATTCAGACCCGACGGCGGGCAGCCACGTTCGAGGAGATCGACCGGTTGCGCGGGATTCGCGTTCGGGCGCGCTGGGGCTACACCGTCGCCGATCATGCGCTGATTGACCGGCTGAACAGCTTCCGACTCCGCAACGCCGGTCAGCGCCTCTGGTTCGTCCCGCGCTCAACGGCCGACGCGACCGAGACGATCAGCGGCGGCATCGGTGCGCCCTACGCCTTCCCGTGCCGCCTGTCCGGCGATCTGTCCGCCGACGCGCTGACGGGCTTTCAGGGCTACGCGCTGGAGATCGAGGTCGAAAGCCGGGGGCCGCAGCTCGAGGTCGGGTTCTACGTCAGCCCGTTGCTGGCGTTCTCTGCCGCGCTGGCTGCGAACCTGACCGACATCGACTTGACGTGGGAAACCGATTCGGACGCCGACGCGGGCGTGCTGATCGTGGCGAGTCAGACGCAGGCGGACGTGACGGGCTTCACGCCGAGCCGGGCGGCGACGTACACGGCTGGCGATGCGCTGACGGGCGGACTGGTGGTGGCCGTCGCGGGCGGCGCGGCCGGGGTCGGGGCCGCGACGTGGACGCCGCCGAGCTTCGGGACGTGGTACTTGGCGGGTTGGGCGCGGAGGGTCGGCGGATGATCTATTCCGAGCGCAGCGGCCTGTGGAGCGTGACGACAGCCGAGCCGACCGAGCCACCTGCGGCCTACTCGGGCAGCTACGTGCTCCGGCTGGCTCCGGCCACATCGGGCTCCCTGAACATTTCCAGAATCTCCCGAAATGGGAGCGGTGAGCAAACGACGGCGCGGTCGGGCGCCAAGTTCTGGTTCGCGCGGCCGTCGGGCAGCTACACGTTCCCGACCGGCAACGACGACCTGATCACGATGACCGTCCGGCGGAACTCGGGCGCCTATTTGACCGTGCTATTGCGTCGTGTCTCTTACGTCGCGGGCGACGATTTCATCACGCTCGAGGCGGTCGAGTCGATCTACGCAATCATCGGCGCCGTCTTCACTGTACCCGTGGCGACGTGGGTGCGTCTCGCTCTCGACTTGGCGGGTGAGGTGCTTCGGGTCTATCGAGACGATGAAGTCGTCGCCACCAGCGCCGGGCCGACCACGCTCCGCTACCACGCGCCGGGCGGGACACCCATCGGTCGATACGAGGGCTGGTCGGGTGCTCCGCCTGCCTACGCGACACAGGGAATCTGGATTGATCAGGCCGAATACGATCCAGGTAGCGGTGTCGAGGTCGAGGATTTCGAGATCGGGTTCGGCTCGTGGAATCAGGACTATACAGTAACGCGAGTGATGCCATGATCTACGCCCCCGAGCCGATTCTGACCACCGTCGTCGTACCACCAACACCCTGACTGCTGATCCATGACACCGATTTCTCTGTACGCGATTCTCACCGATGGCGCCCGGCAGCCGGTTGGCGCCGGATTCAGCGTCACCGCCGACCTCCAGGCGCCGTCGGCGCTCGGCGACCAGTTGGTGCTCGTCAGCCAGGTCAATGCGTCGAGCGACGACGACGGCCGCGTGACGCTTGGCCTCGCGCCTGGGACGTGGATCGTCCGCGCGCCGGGGTTGCTGATCGGGAAGCGGTCGGAGGTCACGATCAGCGTCCCGGCCACGCTCGATGCCGACGGCGGTCCGTATGCGCTGAACGATTACATCACCCGCGTCGCTGGTGCGCCCGTCGTTGTGCCGACCGGCAATGGCGGGCCGGGATCGGCCGGACCAGCCGGACCGACGGGCGATGTCGGTCCGGTCGGGCCTGCTGGCGCTGACGGTGCGCCGGGCGATCAGGGTCCGGCAGGTTCGGACGGCACGCCGGGCGCTGACGGCGCTCAAGGACCGGCCGGACCGCAGGGTTTGCCCGGTGCCGACGGTGCTCAGGGTGTCGCTGGTACGCCGGGCGCCGCTGGCGCTCAGGGACCGCAGGGCATTGCCGGGCCACAGGGTCCAGCTGGTCCGCAAGGTGTCGCAGGTGCGGTCGGCGCTCAGGGGCCAGCCGGTGCCCAGGGACCGCAGGGTGTGGCTGGCGCACAAGGTGCGGCCGGGCCAGCCGGGGCGCAAGGGCCAGCCGGGGCGGCTGCTCCTGCCATCTACGGGCTGACCTACGACGCGGCGGATGCCGCCACGGTCACGCTGCCTGCTGCTCTCGCGCTCGGCGCTGAGGTCGGTATATTCCTGTGGGCGATTCATCGGGAATATGGCGCTGACCGTTACTACGTCCGCATGGCGACGAACAACCTCGCCCTGTCGATCAGCGATTCGGGCCGATACTACATCCTGCGGACGAGTGCGACCTACCCCGGCGCAACTGGCTACACGCCCGCTTTTGGCACCGCCGAGAAACACTTCAACCGAGGCGTATCGGGAGCGTTCCAGTTGTACCGTTCGGGTCGTGAGATTGGGAACGGATTGGCCGGACCAACGGCGGCGGCGCTCGGAACGGTCGTCACACTCGGCGGCGCGTACTCGGCCGTTTTCGCCTGGGCAATCTATCTCGTCGCGCCCTCGACCGAGAACAGCCGACTGGCGACGCTCGGCCCGAATGCGCTCGGCGACGCACTCGCGCTGCCCGACGCGGCCAACATCGTCGCGGGCTACGACTACCGCTCAGGCGTGCCCGTCCGGCTGGGCAGCACGCCCGCTGGCTCAGTTCATTCCGCTCTCGGCGGTGCCGGTCAACCGAAAATGACGAGACTCACATGACCAATGATCTGATCGTCCGTCGCCTCATTGCAGCTCGCGGCGGAGACCTGACGACCATCCTCGCCGTGGTCCGCACTGGCGACGACGGCCAGCCCCACGTCGCGCATTGGCCCGACGATCTCGGCCCGGTGCCAAGCGCCGCCGAGATCGCCGCCGCCGTCGCTGCTGCCGAGGTTGACGAGCGACCAGAGCGGGTCGCAACCGTCAAGGCCGAGGCGATTGCGTACATGACGGGGCACTTTGAGCCGATGACGGCAACCCGGTTTGCGTCCATGATCGCAGACCCACGCGCCTCGGCTACGCTCGTCACAATGCTCGATTCGGTCAACGACTGGGGCGACGACATCCTGTTCAGGGTCGGCGCTTTCCAAGCCTACACGCTGGCCGGAGCGACCGTGCTGGAGCCGGCCTGGTCACCGCCGCCGTACACCCTGGGCCAGATCGCCGCCGAGTGGGCGCTGTGCAAGGCAGCGACATGATCGACAGACTGCCGCGCATCATTCTCTGTGGCGATACCAGTCACAAGCCCGGCAGCTACGCCATCAGCGCCGCTGGCTGGCTCGTCGCCTATTCGCAGGGCTGGTCGGCTGAACTGGTCGGCCGACCAGTCAGTCACGTCAAGGTGCTGATTCAGGACGACGCGGGCGCTTGGTTCGTCGCTGAGTCGGTCGCGCCACATGGACATCTGCGACCGCTGACGCTGGCCGACCTCGATCACGTCCGCGTCATGCTGGGCGTTCGCGTCGCTGGCCTGACCGTCGCTGAGTGGGTCGCGCTTGACGAGCTGGTGCGACAGCGCTACGCGCTCGAACAGATCGCTGGCGCTGGCTGGCAAGATGTCGTCGCGTGGGTCTGGATCGCGTCAGGTCACGCAGCCGATTACGAGGCGCTGCCGAGATGGGCGAAGAATGGCTTGGGCGAACGTGGCGTCGTATGCGCCGAAGCGGTTTGCCTGATCGCCGAGATCGCCGAATCCGTCGCAGCGATGAAGGTGCGGTCGAAATCCGCGCATCCAGCCGAGATTATTCGGGCTGTTCGGATCGCTGGCGCCGAGGTGCTCGACGTGGTGGAAACGAAAGCCCGACTCGCAGAATGGGTCGGGCAATATTTACAGATCGCCGTTTGATTGGGTCGCGCCAATATTTACAGATTTCGCTTTTTTCGCGCGGTGATATTTACAGATTCACAAAGCAGTATTTTCAACTTTCAGCAGCGGTCCGCTACCGCTCTCCCCGGCGGGGAGGGGTTTGCCCGAACCAGCATCCCACTTCACACATCTCTGCATACCGCTCTAGCTGACAGCCGATAGCTAACTTGGTTTCCCGACGGCGCTGGGCGTACCTTGAGGCAGAACCGATTCTCCCGCGCCTCGCCCACGCTGCCGACCGCTTTCCGCCGTGATTCCGACGCTTGCCCTCTCGCTCGGCGACCCGACCGGCATCGGACCGGAGGTGACGCTGCGGGCGCTGGCGTTGAGCCGCGACGAGCCGTTCGTCCCGCTGCTCGTCGGGGCGCTGGACGTGGCCCGGTCGGCCCGTGCGCTCGTCGGCGAGGCGGGTGACGGGCGACCGTTGGTGGCGATTGAACAGGCGGGCGACGCACGGGCCGATCA
>JBBSVG010000015.1:0-12572 GCA_038233775.1 Bacteroidota bacterium
CGAGCAGCTCGAAGCCGAACGGGTCCGGCTCGCGGCCATCTTGCAGAACCTGCCGGTCGCCGTGATCGTCGCGGAAGCGCCGTCGGGCAAGCTGGTGCTGGGCAACGATCAGGTCGAGCGGATCTTCGGCCACCCGATGCTGCCGTCGGAGGAGATCGGCGAGTATCGCGAGTGGAGAGCCATCCACTCCGACTCCGGTCGGCCGGTCGAGGCGCACGAGTGGCCGCTGGCTCGGGCCGTCGAGACGGGCGAGCAGGTGTTCGGGATGGAGGTCGATTACTTGCGGCCTGACGGGCACCTGAGCACGATTCGGCTCAACGCCGCGCCGATCCGCAATGCCTCGGGCGAGATCATCGCCGGCGTCGTCATCATGGACGATATTACGGAGCGGCGTCGGGGCGAACTGGCGCTCCAGTCGAGCGAGGAACGGTTTCGGATCGCCGCCGAGAGCGCCAGCGACTCGATCTACGAGATGGATCTGGCGACGGGCGTCGTCACGTGGTACGGCGCCATCGACGAGCGGTTGGGCTACGAGACGGGCGAGATCGAGCGGACCCGCGCCGGCTGGGAAGCGCTGGTTCATCCCGACGACCAGACGTTCGCGGCGGCAAGCAGTCTGGCCCAGATGGGTGAAAGCAGCACCTACCGGGTCGAGTACCGCGTTCGGGCCAAAGACGGCTCATACCGCGATCTGGTCGATCAGGGGACGGCGCTCTACGACGAGTCGGAGCAGCCCGTTCGGTTGATCGGCGTCAACACCGACATCACCGAGCGCAAACGGGCCGAGGCGGCGCTGCGCGAGAGCGAGGCCCGCTTCCGGACGGTCGCCGACAGCGCCCCGGTCATGCTGTGGATGGCCGACGCCGACGGCCGCAGCACGTACTTCAACCGGGGCTGGCTCGAGTTCCACGGTCGCCCGCTCGAAGCGGAACTTGCCGACCGATGGACGGTGGGCGCTCACCCGGAGGACATCGACCGGGCCATGTCGATCTGCGTCGAGGCCTACGCCCACCAGACGCCGTTCACGGTCGAGTATCGGCGGCGGCGACACGACGGACTCTATCGCTGGGTCGTCGTTACCGGCGTGCCGCGCCGCGAGGCCGACGGGACGTTCATCGGCTTCATCGGCTCGGCCATCGACGTGACCGAGCGGCGGCGGAGCGAGGAAACCCTCCGCTTCCTCGCCGACACCGGCGTGCTGCTGACGCTCGCCGCCGACGACCAGAGCGCCCTTGTCGAGTTGGCCCGACTCAGCGTGCCGACGCTGGCCGACTGCTGCATCATCGATCTGGTCGAGCCCGACGGTCGCCTGGTCAACCTGCTCATCGCCCACGTGGACCCGGTTCAGGGCGAGTTGGCCCAGCAGATCTACGGTCAAGTGTTCCGGCCGGGCAATGTGGTCGTTCCTGCCGTCCGCGTCGTCGAAAGCGGCAGAAGCGAACTGGTCGAGACGATGAGCGAGGCAGAGTTGCAAGCCGTCGCCGCGAGCGGTGACGATCAACTGGCGGCGCTGATCGGCCTGTTCGGACCCAACGGCTACCTATCGGTCCCGTTCACCGCTCGCGGCCGGGTCTTCGGCGCGATGACGCTGGTCAACACCGAGCAGCGCCGGTTCGACCGCTCCGATCTGGGTTTCGCCGAGGATCTGGCCCGCCGGGCGGCGACGACCGTCGATAACAAGCGGCTCTACCGCGAGTCGGTCGCGGCGCGCCAGTCGGCGGAAGCGACGGCCGAGCGGATCGCGCAGTTGCAGCGGATCACGGCGGCGCTGTCGGAGCCGCTCTCGCAGGCCGAGGTGGCCCGCGTCGTCGTCGAGCAGACGGCGGCGGCCGTCGGGGCGCAGGCTGGGTTGGTCGCGCTGGCTATCGGCGACGAAATGGCGATCCTGAGCAGCACCGGCTACGATCCGTCGCTGATCGACAGCTGGAGCCGCTTCCCGCTGACGGCTGCGGCGCCGATCAACCGGGCTTACGAGGCCAACGAACCGGCGCTGATCCCGTCGGTCGATGCGGTCGATCCGGCCGTGTACCCCGATCTCGCGGCGACCGACGCCGAGCAGCGGGCTTGGGCCGCCCTGCCGCTGTCGATTGAAGGGCGGCGAATCGGCGGGATGGGGCTGTCGTTCAACCAATCGCAGACATTCAGCCCGGCTGACCGGGATTTCCTGCTTGCCATCGCCCGGCAATGCGCCCAAGCGCTCGAGCGGGCGCGGCTGTTCGAGAGCGAGCGAACCGCCCGTGCGGTCAGCGAGCAGGCGCGCGGGCGATTGGCGCTGCTTTCGGAAGCGAGCACGATTCTCGGCCGCTCGCTCGATCCGGTCGCGCTGCTGCCGGAACTGGCCCACTTGCTGACCGCCGACCTGGCCGACGTGTGTACGGTCGATCTCGATTTGGGCGACGGCTTCGGCTTGGCCCGAGTCGCCGCCGCGCACCGCGACGCCGCACTCGAACCGGAACTGCTGCTTGGCTTCGCCGCTCAGTACGACGCCGCTGGCCGCTCGACGCCGCTGCAACGGGCGCTCGAAACCGGTCGCTCGGTCTTCGTCCCGACGCTGCCCGCTGGCGATGATCCGGCGCTGACCCCGGCGCTCCGCAGGCTGGCCGATGCGGTTCCGGTCGCCTCGACCGTCTGCGTCCCGATTGTGCGGCGCGACGAGCGGATGGGCGTGCTGACCGTCGCGACGGCCGAGCGGACGCTCGACGAGGGCGACCTCGATCTGGTCGAGGAGATCGCCCGTCGCACCGCTGTCGCGCTCGACAATGCGCTGCTGCACTGGGAGTTCAGCCAGTTTCGGGCAACGCTCGACGCGACGCTCGACGGCGTGCTGCTGTTCGATCCCGACTCGCTCCGCTTCACCTACGTCAACCAGGGCGCCGTTGCCCAACTTGGGCTCGACCGTGAAGCGTTGCTCGGTCAGACCGCGCTCCAAGTGCTCGGCGAGCACGACGACAGCCGGTTCCGCTCGATTCTGACGCTCTTGCGCGACGGTCGCTCCGATGCGCGTCGGTTCGAGACCTACTACCGTCACCCCAGCGGGCGGCTGATCCCGGTCGAACTGTTTTTGCAATTCGTCTCGCCCACCGGCGGCCGACCGCGCTTCATCGCCATCGTCCGCGATCTAACCAGCCAGCGGGCGCTGCAAGGGCGGTTGTTGGCCGAGCAGCAGCGCTACTTGGCGGTGCTCGAGGGGATGAACGAGGGGTTCGCCGTGCTCGACGGGACCGAGCAGACCGTCAGCTACTGGAACGCTGGCGCCGAGCGGATCTTCAAACGAACCCGCGACCGGACCGTGGGCCAAAGCCTGTGGGACGTGCTGCCTGCCGCTCGGGGGACCGCGTTCGAGGCGCGTATCCGCGAGGGGCAGCGGCAGCGGGCCTCGTTGCAGCTCGATGACGCGATCTACGCCGACGAGCACACGCGGGTCGTGCTGACGCTCAGCCTCTACCCGACCGAGGCCGACGGGATCGCGATCTTCTTCCGCGACGAGAGCGAGCGGCTCGAGCTGATGACCGATCTGCGCCGCTCGGAGCAACGCTACCGTGAACTCTACGACAACGCGCCGGAGATGTACCACTTGACCGACGCCGACGGCGTGCTGCTCGAGTGCAACCGGACCGAACTCGACACGCTTGGCTACGAGCGGCGCCGGATCATCGGTCGCCCGGTGGCCGAGTTGCTCGAACCCGACAGCGTCCCGATCTTCAACGATCTGCTCGCCGCCGTCGCCGGGGGGGCGGAGGTCCACGACCGCGAACTCCACTACCGCCGCGCCGACGGCAGCCGGCTCACCGTCAGCCTCACCAGTCGGGCGACGAGGGAAGATCTGCCGGGGCTGATGACCGACGTGGCGCTCAACCCGCATGGCTACGTCGTCCAGATGGTTATGCGCGACGTCACCACCCAGCGGCGGCTGCAACGGCTGGCCGATGAGTATTATGAGGAGATCGAACGGCGCAACACCACACTCGAGTCGCTCAACCGGCAGCTCGGCTTGCAGACCGAGCGGGCGCAGGTCGCCAACCAGTTGAAATCCGAGTTCCTCGCCAACGTCTCGCATGAACTCCGCACGCCGCTGCACGCCATCCGCTCGTTCGCCGAGTTCGGTCTGCACGATGTTCGTCGGCTCGAACCGAGCGCCGATGGGGAATCGCCCGTCGTCGAGGACGTGGCCGATCACCTACAGGAGATCCACCGGGCCGCCTCGTCGCTGGAGCTGCTCGTCGATGATATTCTCGACCTGTCGAAGATCGAGGCGGGCCGGATGGACTACCGGCTGGGTCCGGTGGCGATCAGCGAGATCTTCGCTGACGTGCGCGGCGTGATGGATCAATTGGCCGCCGAGCGCCGCCAACAGCTCGACTGGAATGTGCCCGACGACGACGAGATCGAGCTGGAGGCCGACGGCGAGAAGCTGAAGGTCGTCGTCCGCAACCTCGTCGCCAACGCCGTCAAGTACACCGGCGAGGGCGGGCGGATCGACGTGCGGGCGGTTCGCGACGGCGAGATGGTCGAGGTTCGGGTCGCCGATACCGGCGTCGGCATCCCGCTGGAGGATCAGGTGACTATCTTTGACAAGTTCGTTCAGAGCCGCAGCGTCCGGTCGGCCTCGAAACAGGGCGGCACCGGACTCGGGCTGGCGATCAGCAAGGCGTACGTCGAAGGGCACGGGGGCGTGCTCTGGGTCGAGAGCACGCCGGGCCACGGCTCGACGTTCACCTTCCGGGTGCCGCTGCGGGCCGAACGCTATACGTGAGAGGGGAGGCTGCGATGTCGGTCGAGATCGAAGGGCGTGCCCGCGTGCTGGTGGTCGAGGACAACCCGACCAACCGGAAAATCTACGCGCGGCTCCTGCGCGACGAGTACGAAGTCACGATGTGCGAAACCGGTTCTGAAGCGTCGGCACTGGTCGACCAGATCGATCCGCATCTGGTCGTGCTCGACATCATGATGCCGATGGCGCCGGGTGAGGGGATCGACCCGACCGCCGGGCTGACCGTCTGCCGCGACCTGCGCCGCCGCTCCGACCGCGAGGCCCGCGCGATCATGCTCGCCAGCGCCAAGGGCACGCTCGACGAGCGAATCGAGGGGCTCGAAGCCGGGGCCGACGATTATGTCGTCAAGCCGTTCGATCACAAAGAGTTCTGCATGAAGGTCCGCGCCCTGATCCAGCCCAAGCGCGAACTGGGCCAGATGCGCGAGCGGACCGAGATCCTCGAGCAGATGATCAGTCGGCAGGAGGCGCTGGCCGAACTCGGGGCGCTGACCGGCGGCATCGCCCACGATTTCGCCAACATCCTGCAATCGCTGACCTACGCCCAACGGATGATCGGGCTGGCCGAGACGCTCGACGAGGCGCGGACCTACGGCGACGAGATGCGCGAGGCGCTGGCTGCCGCTCAGTACCAGTTGGCGAACATCCAGATCTTCGCTTCCAGCCAGCGACTCGACGAGCGCCCATTGTACCTGCGCGATCACGTCCAGAACGTCGTCGAGGTGATCAAGAGCCGACTGCACCGGCAGGGCGTGACGGTCCAGCAGCACTATGAGCCGAACCTGCCGCCGCTCTTGCTCAACCCCGGCCACCTGACCCAAGTGCTGCTCAACCTGCTCGTCAACGCGACCGACGCGATGCCGAAAGGCGGGCTGATCAAGCTCCGCGCAGGCTCGGCGCCGGATGGCGGACTCGAGTTGCAGGTGACCGACACGGGCGAGGGACTCCCGGAATCGGTTCTGCCGCGCATCTTCGAGTTCCTGTTCACCACCAAACGCGACAAGGGCACCGGTTTCGGGCTCTACAACGTCTCGAAGATCGTCCAGAGCAAAGGTGGCTCGGTCTCTGTCAACAGCACGCCCGGCGTCGGCACGTCTTTTCTGATCCACCTCCCGCCGGACGTCGTGTTGCGCGACGGGCTGATGCCCGACGACGGCTTCTCGTCGTTCTCCGGCCAACCCGTTGCGCTCTGAGTCGGCTTTTCCCCGTTACCCGATCCCCGCCCCGTGGAATTTTTTCATCACCTGCTCGACTACGTCTCGGCCGACACCATCGTCAAGGGCGGCTACGTCCTGATGGCGTTCATCATCTTCGCCGAGACGGGTCTGCTGACCGGTTTCTTCCTGCCCGGCGACTCGATGCTCGTCACGGCCGGGCTGTTCGCCGCCCAGGGTCACCTAAACATCTGGTGGCTGAACGCGCTGCTGATCGTTTGCGCTATCGCCGGTAACGCGACCGGTTACGCGATTGGTCGCCGCGCCGGACAGACGCTGTTCCAGCGCAAATCGTCGCGGCTGTTCAAGCGCGAGCATCTGCTCCGCACCCAAGCGTTCTACGACAAGCACGGCGGCAAGACCATCGCGCTGGCCTGCTTCGTCCCCATCGTCCGCACCTTCGCGCCGACGGTGGCCGGCGTGGCGCAGATGCCGTTTCGCCGGTTCATCTTCTACAACGTCCTCGGCGCGATCCTCTGGGTTACTTCGATGACCGGGCTTGGCTTTGTCCTCGGCCGGACGGTGCCAAACATGGGCGATCACATCGACAAGCTGATCCTCATCGTCGTCGTGCTGTCGGTCTCGCCGCTCGTTTACAAGTTCATCCGCAGTCGGCTCGGCAGCCCGAAGTCGACCGTTCACACCCCGGAAGACACCTCGGTCTGACGCTGCCCATCTGCTTTCCCTATGGCGATCCCTGACTATTACCAGACCCTCGGTGTGGCCGAGCGCGCGACGACCGACGAGATCAAAACCGCCTACCGCAAGCTGGCGAAGCAGTATCACCCCGACCGAAACGCGGGCGACAAGGCGGCCGAGGAGAAATTCAAGCTGATCCAGTCGGCCAACGACGTGCTCAGCGACGCGACCAAGCGGCAGGAGTACGACCAGATGCGCCGCTACGGCGGGACGACGTCCGGCGGCGGCAACTGGGAGGATGCGTTCCGCACCGCTCGCGGTGGGGGCGGCGGGGGCAACTTCGAGGATCTGTTCGGCGGCGGCGGCGGATTGGGCGATCTGTTCGGCGGCCGCTTCGGTCGCGGCGGCGGCGCTCGAACCGAACCGCGACAGACCGCGCAGGTCACGCTCACCTTCGAGCAGATGGCGACCGGCGGCGAGACGACGATCACGCTTCCGTCGGGCCGACTGACCGCCGTCTCGCTCCCGGCTGGGCTACACGACGGCGACCAAGTCCGTGTCCAGGGCTCGGGCGGCGAGCCGGACACGATTCTGCAGATTCGGGTCGCACCGAACCGGTTTTTCCGCCGTCGCGGCGAGCACGATGTCGAGATCACGCTGCCGCTGAACCTCGCCCAAGCGGTGCTCGGCTCGAAGGTCCGCGTCCGCACCCTGACGGGCGGCAAAGCCGAACTGCGCGTCCCCCCCGGCACCGGTCACGACGCCGCACTGCGGATGCGCGGGCTTGGCATCCACCGGACCGGCGAGTCACCGGGCGACATGTACGTGACGTTCGACCTCAAGCTGCCGACCGACCTGACCGACGAGGCGCGACAGGCGTTCGAGGCGTTTGCCAAAGCGCAGAACCTCCGCCATTAAGCAAAACAGAGCAGGCGCACACCCGCAGGCGATCCCGAGCTGTTCGGGGTCGCCTGCTGCGCTTCAGGGGGTTGAGATCGGCGGGGGCGGGCACAAAAAAAGCCCCAACGGGGCTTGCGGCTCTGGTCGCCGGGGCGACGATGTAAACAGCATCGGGAGCAGTGTAACCCACCCAGAAACACTACTCCCGGATGCCGACATCAACGGGGCCTGGAGCCAACAGGCCCCGTTGAGGACAAAGATAGATACTTCACGGCGGAATGCAAGTTCCGCCGTTCTTTTCGCAACGCTTTGTTTCAACTTGAGTCGCCCGACTGCTCGGCGACGAAAACGGCCGACTCATTTTGCCCAACAAGCGAGCGCTGTTTTATCCGGTTATTCTGCTGAATAGGCTGACATTGGTGTTTCTGGCTGGCTCGACGTGATCTCGGCGGAATCTCGGTCAAATCGGCACGGTTCGTGGCTTTACACCGCTGTCGAGATACTGCAATTTTTTGCGGACCCTCCTGACATAGGGTTGTCAGTGACGCCCTCTATCTTGTAGATGTTGACCGGGAGAAATGCCATGTCGGATGTCGAGCAGCGGTTGCTTGAGGCGTGCTGGGCGACGCCGTGTTTCGCCCGCTGCACGCCGGCCTGCACGATCCACCGGGCGCTGACCGCCGAGCGGTCGCACACGGGTCGGTCGGCGGCACCGTCGGCTCTGCCGAGCGCGGCGGAGGTCTGGTCAACCGGCCGACGACGAAACCGACCGACGGCGCCGGGCGACGGGTCGGCGGAGCGGACCGAGGCAGCGTGACGGAACGGGTTCACCGAAGCAGACGATAGGAGACGCAGATCATGATCGGACTGATGAATGGGTCGGCGCTGCGGGTGGCAGAGCCGACGACGGTTGAGGTCGGAGAGCCGCGTCGTCTGTCGGCGTTGCTGTCGGATGTGTTCAGCGAGGCGCTGCAAGCGGCGCCGGATCGCTCGGTCGGCGTCTGCCGCTGTGGCCGGGCCATCGAGCCGGTGGCGACCGACTGCGCCGAGTGCCATCAGGAGATGAAGGAGGAGATCGAGGCGCGCAACCGTCGCGCGGTCTCGGTGCTCGACCGGATGCGACACGACGCGTTCCACCCGACCGCCGCTCGGCGGATGTGGATGGGGCGATAGACCGACCGGCCCGGTTGAATGAGCCGATAGACGATCAAGCCAACAGAGGTGAGCGATGGAGACGATGACGAAAGATCAGGTGGCCCGGTTCAAGTCGGCGTTGACGCCCGATCTGGTCAAGCGCCGGCCCGGTCCGGGCGGCAAAATGCTCGACTACATCGAGTGGGTGACGGCGGCCGATATGCTCGACGAGATCGCGCCCGACTGGTCGCACCAGATCAAGTCGATCCAGATCTTCGGCGAAGGATCGAAGGCGCAGGTCGCCGTGATCGTCGCGCTGACGGTCTCGGGCGTGACCCGCGAGGGCGTCGGCGTCGATTGGCTGGCCGACGAGCAGGGGATCAAGAGCGCCGAGCACGATGCGCTCAAGCGCGCCGCCGTCAAGTTCGGCATCGGGCGCGATCTCTATCGCGGGCAGGAAGGGATGCAGAACATCCGCGCCAACGCCGTTGCTGCGGGCGAGTCGGCCGTCGCCGAGACGTTCCCGGCCGGTGCCCCGTCCCGCAGCCTGAGCGGCAGCCGCTCGGCCGGGTCCGAAGCGCGGGCAACCGAGAAGCAGCTCGAGCAGATCCGCAAGATCCTGACGGAGTCGCGCGATTTGCTCTCCGAGGAGGAGGCGAAGCGGGTGGAGAGCTATCTGGACCAAGCGGCCGGCGACGGGCTGACCCGGTCGAAGGCGAGCGAGATTCTTGATTATTTCCTCGGTTCGTTCGAGAAGAACGAGGCCGGGCAGCGGATCAAGACCCGCGAGGGCCATCTCGACAAGCGGCGCAAGCTCGTCCGCGACGGCAACCGCCGCGCGGCCTGACGGTTGGTGATGCGGGTGGACGTGACACTGGGGGCGGGGCGCGAGTCCGGTCCCCGGTCGCGTTTCGGGCCAGCCGGTGGCGCGAATGTTGTCCCGACCGGCCGACCGAAATCAAGGATTCAGCAAAGGGAGACAACGGTGGAGACAGCCTACGCAGGGGTGCCGGTCGATGAGCGGCCGGACTATGGCGATTGCAGCGCGAGCGGACTCGAGGCCGAGTTGCCCGAGATCGAGACGTGGGACAACCAATATCCGGGTCGCGACTACACGATCCGCTTCTCGTTCCCGGAGTTCACCGCCATCTGTCCGAAAACCGGGCTGCCGGACTTCGCCGACCTCCAGATTAGCTACACGCCGGACCGGCATTGCGTTGAGCTGAAATCGCTCAAGTTCTACCTGCTGGCTTTTCGGACGGTCGGGATCTTCCACGAGAACGTGGTCAACCGCGTGCTCGACGATCTGGTCCGCACGCTCCGGCCGCGCAAGTTGACCGTTATCGGCGATTTCAACCCGCGCGGTGGCATCCACACCGTCGTCACGGCCGAGCATCCGGCGCCGGTCGGCTGACAATCGCTGAACTTGGTTTCTTCTCGGCGCCCCGGTGAACGGCCTGTTTACCGGGGCGCGTTGTGTTTGTGGACGGTCGAATACGGCGCCGTGGGTCAACGTAAAAGGGGAGCAGGCGGATGAAGATTCCGGGACTGGGGTTGCACGGGTTGTCGCTGAAAGAGTTGGCAAAGCGGGTCTGGCAGCAGATGCAGGAGGACAAGGCGACGGCGCTGGCCGCCCAACTGGCCTATTATTTTATCTTCGCCCTGTTCCCCGCGCTGATTCTGACGACGCAGCTCATCAGCCTGCTGCCGTATGACAACCTGATGGGCACCGTGTACGGCGCGCTTGGCCGCGTGGCGCCGGCCGAGACGATCAAGCTGATCCGCGACATCATCGACAACGTTCGGGAGGGACAGAGCGGCGGGCTGATCGCCTTCGGCACTTTAGCGACGATCTGGGCAGCCTCGAACGGGTTGCAGGCGGTCGTCGATGCGCTGAACACGGCCTATGCGGTCAAGGACACGCGCGGCTTCTTCAAGAGCCGACTGGTCGCCATTGGGCTGACATTCGCCCTTGCGCTGATGATCCTGATTTCGCTCGTGCTCGTCCTGTTCGGCAACGTGCTCGGCGGCTGGTTGGGCGACGCGCTCGGCGGGTGGGTCGAGGTCGTCTGGAACGTGCTCCGCTTCCCGCTGGTGCTCAGCCTCGTGACGGTCGGACTCGGCGTGATCTATTATTTTGCGCCGGACGTGAAGATGGAGTGGCGCTGGGTCCGCTTCGGGTCGGCGTTCGCCGCCGTGATGTGGGTCGTCATCTCGCTCATCTTCTCGTTCTATGTCTCGAATTTCGGTTCGTACAACAAAACCTACGGCTCGCTCGGTGCCGTCATGGTGCTGCTGCTGTGGCTGTATCTGACCGGGCTCGTCATCGTCGTCGGCGGTGAGGTCAACTCGGAGCTGGAGCACGCGTCTCCCGAGGGGAAGAACCCCGGTGAGAAGGAGAAGGGCGGTCCGATTTACGGTCAGGCCGATCCCGAAGAGATCAAGCAAAGGCTCTCCGAGGGCGGTGATGTCGTCATCCAACTCGAACCGAGCGCCAAGTCGATTCCCGACGAGAAAGACAAGCCGGACGAGGCCTGATCGCCGTTAACAACGACTCGGGGCGCTGGCGTAGAGGTTGCGGGATGCCCGCCGCCGACGGGGCCGGTTGGGTTCGTCGTTCGGCTCCCCATCTGCCCGCAGAGGAACGCGCTGTGATCGAACTCGATGTGTTGCAACCCGCCGCTCTGCCGGTGGTGACGCCGGCCCAAGTCGCTGCCGGAACCGGCGTCCGTCGGCCGGACTGGCTCAAAGTCCGCGTGCCCGGTGGAAAGGCGTATGCCGAGGTCAAATCGCTGGTTGATACGCACCGGCTGCACACGGTTTGCGAGGAAGCGCGCTGCCCGAACCAGGCCGAGTGCTGGGGCGCGGGCACCGCGACCTTGATGATTTTGGGCGACATCTGCACCCGCTCGTGCGGCTTCTGCGCCGTCAAGACCGGTCGGCCGACGGAACTCGATCTCGACGAACCGCGTCGGGCGGCAGAAGCGATCCGGCTGATGAACCTGCGCCACGCCGTCATCACGTCGGTCAACCGCGACGAACTGGCCGACGGCGGCGCGTCGGTTTTCGCGGAAACGATTCGGCAGACGCGGGCGCTCTCGCCGATGTGTCGGGTGGAAGTGCTGATCCCCGATTTCAAGGGCAGCGAGGCGGCTTTGCAGCTCATTCTGGACGCCGGGCCGGAGATTCTCAACCACAACACCGAAACGGTGCCCCGGCTCTACAAGCGGGTTCGGCCGCAAGCGCGCTACGACCGGACGGTTGAACTGCTCGCTCGGGCCAAGCGCTGGGCCGTCGCGAACAACCCGGCCGTGCTGACCAAAACCGGGATCATGCTCGGGCTGGGTGAGTCGCTTGACGAGGTTGTTCAGGTGATGAAAGATCTGGTCGCGGTCGGTGTCGATGTGTTCACCGCCGGGCAATATCTACAGCCGACGAAGGCGCATCTGCCGGTCGAGCGGTTCGTTCACCCGGACGAGTTCGCTGAGATCAAGCGCGTCGGCCTCGCGCTCGGCTTCCGTTACGTCGAGAGCGGGCCGCTGGTTCGCTCGTCCGACCGGGCCGAGCGTCAGGTCGCCTGACATCCGTGCTTGTTGTCTGCCACCGGCACGACCGCCGGCCCGACCGGGGCTGCCGTCGTGCCGGTCCCGTTTAGCGCCCAATCCCGATGGCTGACCTGTCTCGGTTGGAGTTTCGTCTGCCCGGAGCCGACTACGAGCGGCTGGCCGGGTTGCCGTGGAGTCGCCCGCTGGCCGACTGGCCGGCGCTCGGCGTGTGGACGCTGCGGCGCCGGGTCGGCGAGGGGCGGCACCCGATCCATTTTGTCGAAGCGGGCGGCGAGCGGTACGCGATCAAGGAACTGGCCCCGGCGCTGGCCGAGCG
The DNA here is from genome assembly GCA_038233775.1 of Bacteroidota bacterium. Classification (GTDB taxonomy): domain Bacteria; phylum Bacteroidota; class JBBSVG01; order JBBSVG01; family JBBSVG01; genus JBBSVG01. The sequence continues at coordinate 12,541 of JBBSVG010000015.1, forward strand.
CGAACTGCGGACGTTTGAGTTTCTGGCCGAGC
>JBBSVG010000016.1:0-12531 GCA_038233775.1 Bacteroidota bacterium
CGGCACCGGTGCCGGATCGGATGTCGGCGTCGCCGGTGGTTGCGCCCCGGCGCCGGATTGTGTTTCCGGTCCCGACAGGGTCTCTCGGGTGAGCGAGACTCCGCTGGTCGTCGTGGTGACGAACATCCCGACGCCGTACCGCATCCCGTTGTTCAACGAGGTGGCCCGACAGCTCGAAGCGACCGGTCGGCGCCTGCTCGTGGTCTTCTGCAACGCGTCGTACAGTCGGCGCAAGTGGGACGCCCCGCTGGCCGAGGCTCGGTTCGCCTACGAGGTGCTGGCCGGTCGCGTGGTCAAGCTGACCGGTGAGAAGTCGGTTCACCTGCCGTGGGATCTCGGCGCAGCGCTGGCGCGACTCTGCCCGGCGCTCGTCGTTACGGCCGGGTTCTCGCTGCCGACGGTGCTGGCGGCGCGCTTCTGCCGGTCGCACCGGGTGCCAATGGCGCTCTGGTCGGGCGAGACGGCCGACGAAGCCGGTCGGCAGCGCCTGATGACGGTCAAGACGTGGCTGCGCCGACGAATCGCGGAGCGGAGTCGGGTCGCCATCGCCTACGGCAGCGCCGCTCGCGATTACCTGACCGGCATCGGCCTATCGGCGGACCGGATCGTTCGGGCCTTCAACACGGTGGACACGACGTTCTTCTCGGAGCGCGTGGCCGCGTTGCGACAGAATCGGTCGGCGCTGCGGGCCGAGCACGGGGTGCCAGACGAGCCCGAGGTCGCGCATCTGCTGTTCGTCGGCTATCTGGTCGAGCGGAAAGGGTTGCAGCATGTGATCCGCTCGCTCGCTCGACTCCGGGCCGATGGAAAAGCGGCCGTGCTGCACGTCGTCGGCGATGGGGATTATCGACCGGCGCTCGAGTCGCTTGTGGCTGAGTTGTCGCTGCCGGACGTGCGATTCTGGGGATTCCGGCAGAAGCCGGAGTTGCCGACCTTCTACGCGATGGCCGATGCCTTCGTCCTGCCGTCTGAGCACGAATTGTGGGGGCTGGTGCTCAACGAGGCAATGGCGGCCGAACTGCCGTCGGTCGTTTCGGACACGGTGGGGGCGGCGGTCGATCTGCTCGTCGAGGGCGAAACGGGCTTCGCAGTGTCGATCACCGACGAGCGTCAGTTGGACCAAGCGCTCGGGCGGTTAACCAGTATGCGCGTGACGGAGCGCCGGGCGATGGGTGAGCGGGCGGCGGCGATGTTGTCAGAGAAGGCAACCATTGGTCACGGCGCGGCGGCGTGGGTGAAAGCCGTCGATCTGGCGCTGAGCGAGGACAAAGCAACAAAGGGGCAAGTCGCCCGGAAATCTATCAAAGGTGAGGCGAGATGAAGGTCTGTGTGGTCGGGACGGGGTATGTGGGGTTGGTGCTGGGCGTCTGTCTGGCCGAAACGGGCAACGACGTGATCGGCGTCGATATCGACCCGAAGAAGGTCGCCCGACTCAGCAAGGGCGAGGTGCCGATCTACGAGCCGGGGCTGGAGGAGATGCTGCAGCGCAACCTGGCCGAAGGTCGGCTGCGCTTCACCACCGATCTGGCCGTCGCCTACCCAGAGTGTGAGTTGATCTTTCTCGCGCTGCCGACCCCGCCCGGTGCAGATGGTTCGGCCGATCTTCAGTATGTCCTCGGCGTCGCCCGACAGATCGGGCGGCTGATGAACCGGCAGTCGGGCTACAAGGTCATCATCAACAAGAGCACGGTCCCGGTCGGCACCTCCGACCGGGTTCGCGACGCGATCATGAGCGAACTCGACCGGCCGGACGAGTGCCCGTTCGATGTCGCCTCGAACCCGGAGTTCCTGAAGGAAGGCGCGGCGGTGCAGGACTGCATGGTCCCCGACCGGGTCGTGATCGGCACCCGCAGCGAGCGGGCGCAAGTGCTGCTGAAGGAGCTGTATCAGCCGTTCATGCGGACCGACGAGCGGTTCCTGCTGATGGACGAGCGCTCGGCCGAACTGACCAAGTACGCTGCCAATGCGTTTCTGGCGACCAAAATCTCGTTCATGAACGAGATGGCGACGCTGTGCGACCTGCTCGGCGCCGACGTCGATCTGGTTCGCAAGGGGATCGGCTCGGACGACCGGATCGGGGCGAAGTTTCTCTTTCCCGGCACCGGCTACGGCGGCTCGTGCTTCCCGAAGGACGTCAAGGCGCTCCTGCACACCGGTCGCGAGAGCGGCCACGAGCCGCGCATCCTTGCGGCCGTCGAGGCGGTCAACAACGAGCAGAAGCGGGTGTTGTTGCCGAAGATGGAGGCGTTCTACGGCCCGTCGCTGGTCGGCAAGCGGATCGCCGTCTGGGGTCTCGCGTTCAAGCCCAAGACCGACGACATGCGCGAGGCGCCGTCGATCCCGGTCGTCCAAGAGTTGCTCCGTCGCGGCGCCGAGGTGCATGTCCACGATCCGGTCGCGATGGAAGTGGCTGAAGGCGTCTTCGGCGAGGCGGTGACGTACCATGAGGCGAACTACGACGCGCTCGAAGGCGCCGATGGGTTGGTCGTGATGACCGAGTGGAACGAGTTCCGTCGGCCCGACTTCTCCCGGATGAAGGCGCTGATGCGGACGCCGATCATCTTCGACGGGCGGAACATCTACGACCCGAAGCGGATGCGCGACCTCGGGTTCGACTACGTCTGCATCGGTCGCAACACCGCCCACGGGCTGGCGCCCGCTGCCCAATCGGCAGCCGGTGCCGCCCAACCGGGCGTCGCATGACGGCTGTCCGTCGCGGCCGGATCGTGCTCGTCGGACCGCTGCCGCCGCCGTATGCCGGACCCGAGATCAGCACCAAGCTGCTGCTCGAGAGTCCGCTCGTCGAGCGACACGAGGTCTTCGCCGTCCCGTCGAACTTCTCGCCGACGAACGAAGGGAAGGGTCGGCCGACGGTCGGCAAGGGCGTGATCCTGCTCGGCATCCTGCGCCGGATCGCTCGGCATCGGTTTCGCGACCGGGCTGAACTGGTCTATCACCTGCTGTCGCAAGGCAAGACCGGGTTCTTCAAAGACGGGATCATCGCGCTGTTTGCCCGGTCGCTCGGGATGCGGGTCGTCAGCCACCTGCGCGGGTCGAACTTCGACCGGTTCTACGGTCGGCAGCAGCCCGGTTTCCAGCGGTTCATCCGGCGCACGCTTGGGGCGGCCCGGACGATCATCGTCCAGAACGAGCCGATGGTGGCGGTCTTCAACCGGCTGGCACCGAAGGCGAGCGTGACCAAGGTTTATAACGCGATTAGGGCGGCCGATTTCAGGCGGACAGCCGACGAAACCGCCGCGCTGGCCTCGGCCGGGCAGCCAAACGGGCGCCCGATTACAATCCTGTTCGTCGGCCATCTGTCGTTCGCCAAAGGGTTCTACGACCTGATGCTGGCCGTGCCGGAGGTCGTTCGCCGCACCGACGGTCGGGTCCGGTTTCGCTTCGCCGGCGAACGGATCACGCTGGAGCAGGAGCGCAACATTCTGGCCCACGAAGTCTCGTCTCGCGACGATCTGGCCGAGGTCGAGCGCGAGGTCGAGCGGCTGATCGTCGCGCACGCCGAGCGGCTGGAGTTCGTCGGACTGGTCTCGGGTGAGGCCAAGCGGAACCTGTTCGCCCAAGCGGATATCTTCACGCTGCCGTCGTATTCGGAAGGGTTCTCGATGGCGATGCTCGAGGCGCTGACGGTCGGCTTGCCGGTCGTCGTCACACCGGTCGGGGCGCACGGCGAGGTGATCCGCGACGGCGAGCACGGCTTCATCGTCACGCCCGGCGACTCGGCGGCGCTGGCCGACCGGATTGCTCGGCTCGCGCTGGACAACGACAAGCGGCGGCGGATGCAGCAAGAAAACCGCGTCTATGTCGAGCAGACGTTCGACATCGCGGTCATCGCCCATCGCCTCGCCGATGTGTTCGACGACGCGCTGGCGTAGTGGCCTTCGCCGGTTGCGGGTATGGCTTTCTCTATAGCGGCGCCCGAGCGACCGATCTTCTGACTTTTTGACTTTCGCCTATGTGCGGCATCTGCGGACTGATTGCCCCCGGCCGTGAAGGCGGACCCGACGCGTTCGCTGGCCGTCTGGCCCGGATGACGGCCAAGATGCCGCATCGGGGACCGGACGACTACGACAACACGGTCGTCGGCCAGACCGACGATCTGCTGGTCGGCTTCGGCCAGCACCGGCTGTCAAGTCTGGACCTATCCGCCGCCGGGCACCAGCCGATGGCGACGCCGGACAGCCGCTACTGGATCACCTTCAACGGCGAGATCTACAACTTCGCCGAGATTCGGGCCGAACTCCAAGCGAAGGGGGCCCGCTTCGTCTCGCAAACCGACACCGAGGTGATTCTCCACGCCTACGCGACGTGGGGCGCCGCCTGTTTGCACCGGTTCAACGGGATGTTCGCGCTTGCGATCTGGGACCGCGAGACCCGCACGCTGTTCGCCGCCCGCGACCGGATGGGGATCAAGCCGTTCTATTACCACTTCGACGGGCGCCGGCTCTCATTCGCCAGCGAGATCAAGGCGCTCTTGGCGAACGACTGGATTCCCCGAGAAGTCGACCGCGACGCGCTGTTCAGCATCCTGCTGTTCCTCTGGACGCCCGATCCAAAGTCGATGTTCAAGGGCATCCTGAAGCTGCCCGCTGGTCACCACATGACCTTCCGGCCGGGCGTCGATCCGGCGCCGGTGATCGAGCGCTATTGGGATTCGTCGGTTCCGGCCGCGAACGAAGTCAAAGATCCGGGCGAGCCAGCGCTGATTGAGGAGCTGCGCCGGTTGCTGCGCGCCTCGGTCGAGCGCCGAATGATCGCCGACGTGCCGCTCGGCGCGTTTCTCTCCGGCGGACTCGACTCGTCGCTGATCGTCGCCTTGATGACCGAGTTGACCGGCGGACCGATTCAGTGCTACACCATCGCCTACCGGGGCGAGGATCAGAAACTGGAGAAGATGGGCGACGACCCGCTCTTCGCCCGTCAGGTGGCGGAGAAGTTGGGCGCCGCGTATCACGAGATTCGGATCGAGCCGGACATCGTCAAGCTGCTGCCGCAGACGCTCTATCATCTCGACGAGCCGATTGCCGACCCGGCCGCGATCAACACGTACCTGATCTCCAAGATGGCGAAGGAGAACGGGACGACGGTGCTGCTCAGCGGCCAGGGCGCCGACGAGATCTTTGCCGGTTACCGGAAGCATCTGGCGACCTCGCTCGCGGCGACCTACCAGCGGATGCTGCCGGGGTTCGTGCGCGGCGGGATGATCGAGCCGCTGGTTCGGTCGCTGCCGGTGGTCATCGGCGGACGCGGGGTCAAGCCGGTCCGCTGGGCCAAACGGTTCCTGAAGAGCGGGTCGCTGCCGCCGCGCGAGGCGTTCATGCAGTCGTACGCCTACTACACGCGCCAAGAGATGGCCGAGTTGCTCAAGCCCGAGATGGCGTTCGATTACCTCCGCAGCTACCCGATTCGGCAGCACAACGAGGCGTTCGACCGGGTGGCCGACGCCGAGTTCGTCACCCAAATGTGCTACGTCGATTCGAAGCTGTTCCTGCCGAGCCTGAACCTGACGTATTCCGACAAGATGACGATGGCCGCTTCCGTCGAGGGGCGCGTTCCGTTCGTCGATCACACGGTCGTCGAGTTCGCCATGAACCTGCCGGCCAAGTACAAGCTCGACGGAACGACCGGCAAGGCGTTGTTGAGGAAAGCCGCTCGTGGCCTCGTCCCGGACGACGTGATCGACCGGCCGAAAGCGCCGTTCGGTGCGCCGCTCCGGGCGTGGACGCAGCGCGATTTGAAGCCGATGATCGACGATCTGCTCTCGCGCGAATCGGTCGAGCGGCGCGGCTACTTCAACTACGGGTTCATCCAGCGGACGCTCGAACGCAACGCCTCGGGCAAGGATGACTTCGCTCACCGGATCTGGGCGCTCCTCACGCTCGAGATCTGGCACCGAATCTTCATCGACGGCGAGACCCCCGAGCCGTTCCCCCCCATCCCCGGCCGACACCTGCAACCTGCGGGCATTTCGACGCTGTGACCCAACTGCTCATGACTGACTTCTCCCCGGTCACCCTGCCTCGCCGAATGGCTGACGGTCCGGTTCGCTGGATTCAGCGGCATCCGTGGCGGCTCGTCGTGCTCGGTTTTCTCCTTGGCAGTAGCCTGTATCTGGCCGGATTGCTTGCCAATCACCACGCCATCCGCGCTTCGCTGATCCGCGTGCAGGAAGTCACCGATCCGGCATTCTTCCGTCTGCCGCCGGAGCGGATGCCGTCCGAGATGCAGTTCGAGCGGCCCGAGTTGCTTGGGCCGCTCCGGGCGGCTGTGCCCGATTCGATCCGGCTCCTGCCGACCGGCAGCGCCGAGCAGATCGACGCGTTGCTCCACTGGAGCGTGGCCCATCCGTACCCGTCGCTTGCGAACGCCAGCATCGCGGTGCCCGAGGCGCCGGTCGAGATCTTCGAGACCTACGCAGTCGAGCACCAGCGCGGCTCGTGCTACAACGACGCGATCCTGTTTGCCGGCTTCGCCCAGTCGCTCGGGATGAAGGCGCGGGTAGTCAACTTCAACGGGAGCGACGGGATGGGCGGGTCGGGCCATACCGTGACCGAGGTCTGGTCGCCGCCGCTGAACCGCTGGGTCCATGTCGATACGCAGCAAGCCTGTCTGCTGATCGACCGGACTACCGGTCTGCCGCTCTCGACGCTCGACGTGCGCGAGCGAGCGCTGACGCTCTCGCCCGAGGCATTCGACCGGACAACCGAGATCCGGCAGTATCCCGGTTTCCTCATCCCGGCTGATCATGTGCGGGCGTACTACGCCAGTCGCAGCGTGGACCTCACCGTGATCGCCAGCGGCGCGTTCGAGACGGCCCGGCAGGAGAAAATTGGCTATCGCGTATCGAGTTGGATCGAGGCCAACGGCTCGGCGTTCGGGCCGCTGGCAACGCAGTTTGGCCGGTTCATCCGGGCGCGGTTCGATCCCTCGCTCGGTCGCTACCGGCTGGTGGATCGGTTCACGCCTAACATCTCCTACGGCTGGCGCGCCCGGTACCCGTGGATCGAAGCGATCTGGCTGGTCAGCGGCGGCCTGTGGCTGTTCTGGCTGGTTCAGGCGCTCGTTCGGCGGCGACGGCGCCGCTCTTTTTCCTCTGACCTTGATCTCGCTTCATGAAACAGCTGATCCAAACGCTTCGCACCGGTGAACTGGAAGTTGTGGACGTGCCGCCGCCGAGCCTTCGGCCGGGTGGTGTGCTCGTCAAGACGGTCGCCAGCCTGATCTCGGCCGGGACCGAGAAATCGAAGGTCGATCTGGGCAAAAAATCGCTGCTCGGCAAGGCCCGCTCGCGGCCGGACGACGTCAAGAAGGTCATCCGCGAGGTGCAGGCGCAGGGGCTGCTCAACACCTACCGCAAGGTGATGAACAAGCTCGAGACGCCGCAGCCGCTCGGCTACTCGTCGGCCGGCGTCGTCGTGGCCGTCGCAGGCGATGTCGATGCGTTCAAGCCCGGCGACCGGGTCGCCTGTGCTGGCGGCGGCTACGCCAACCACGCCGATCTCGCCTTCATCCCGAAGAACCTCGTCGCCCGGATTCCCGACGGCGTCTCGTTCGCCGATGCGGCCTACACGACCGTCGCCGCCATCGCGCTGCAAGGCATCCGGCAGGCGAACCCGACGCTTGGCGAGACGGTGCTCGTGATCGGCCTCGGGCTCGTTGGTCAGCTCACCGTGCAGATGTTGAAAGCCAACGGTTGCCAAGTGATCGGGTTGGACGTCGATCCGGCCGCCGTCGAGCTGGCCCGAACGGTGTCCGGCTGCGATCTGGCGCTGAACCGGACCTCGGGCGACATTGAGGGCGCGATCCGCTCGTTCACCAACGGCTACGGCGCCGACGCGATCCTGATCACGGCCGCAGCGAACACCAACGATCCGGTCGAACTGTCGGCCCGAGTGGCCCGCGACCGAGCCCGCATCGTTATGGTCGGCGTGGCCGGGCAGGATTTGCCGCGCGGCGAGTTCTTCCAGAAGGAGCTGTCGTTCGCCCTGTCACGCTCCTACGGACCCGGCCGGTACGACCCGCGTTACGAGGAAATGGGCCAGGATTACCCGATTGGCTACGTCCGGTGGACCGAAGGGCGGAACCTCGACGCGGTGCTGAAACTGATCGCCGGCGGCCAGTTGCGCGTTGCGGAACTGACGACGCACCGGTTCCCCATCGAGCGGGCGGTCGATGCCTACGAGTTGATCTCGGCCCGGACCGAGCGCTACGTTGGCGTCGTGATCGACTACGCCGAGCCGGACGAGCAAACGCTCGAAACCCACCGGACCGTGACGATCAACCGCGCCTCGGCGCCGAAGGAACCGGTCGAGGCGCTTGGGATCGGCTTCCTCGGCGCGGGCAACTTCGCCCAAGCGTACCTGCTGCCGAACGTTAAGAGCTACCCGCACACGACGCTCGTTGGGGTGGCGACAGCGACCGGGATGAGCGCGCGCGGGACGGCCGAGCGGTTCGGGTTCGAGTTCGCCGCAACCGATCCGACCGAGGTGCTGTCGCGTCCTGATGTCGGAACGGTGTTCGTCGCGACCCGACACGGGCTGCACGCCGAACTGACCGTCGCCGCGATTCGGGCCGGGAAGAATGTGTTCGTCGAGAAGCCGCTGGCGACGACGGTCGGCGGCCTGCGGGCCGTGATCGCCGCGCACGAGGCGAACCCGGAACCGGCCGTGATGGTCGGGTTCAACCGCCGATTCGCGCCGCTGGTCGTCGGGATTCGCGAGGCGTTTGCCTCGGTCCGCGAACCGCTCATCGTGACCTACCGCGTCAACGCTGGGTTCCTGCCGAAAGAGCATTGGACGCAAGATCCAGTCGAGGGCGGCGGCCGGATCATCGGCGAAGGGTGCCATTTCATCGACACGATCAGCTACTTGTGCGGCGGCAGTCCGGTCGTCAAGGTTTATGCGGAAGCGGTCCGCTCCGACAACGCGCAGACCACCAACGCCGACAACGTCCACCTGACACTGCTGCTCGCCGACGGCTCCATCGGCCATCTGCTCTATCTCGCAGCCGGCGACAAGGGCTTGCCCAAAGAGCGGTTCGAGCTGCACGGCGGCGGGATGAGCGCGATTCTCGACGATTTCAAGAGCGCGACGCTGTGGCGTGGCGGCAAGTCGAAACCGGTTTCGGGCGCCGAGGGCAAGGGCCACGCGCAGGAAGTCGCCGCGTTCCTGAAGGGCGTCTCGACCTCATGGCCGGGTCGCTCGCCGATCCCGTTCGCCAGCCTCGTCAACACGACGCTCGTCACGTTCGCCGCGATCCGCTCGCTCGAAACCGGGCTGCCGGTCGATCCCGCCGAGTTGTTGCGCGACCCGGTCGAAGGCGCATGACGGCCGACGCGCAGACGGCGTATGAGGCGCTGTTTCGCTGGTGTGAGGCGCGGAACTGGGCCGGACACGACCCGTACGACGGGCTGAACAGCCGCGTTTTTCAATCGCTGCCGAAGGTGATTCGGACGAACCGCTACGCCCGACTGGTGCTGATCCAGTTGGTCAAGCGCTCGCCCGTCAACCTACGCGGCGTGCTGCGGGTGGCGCCGGGACACAACCCGAAAGGCGTCGGGCTGTTCTTGGCCGGAATGGCCCGGCTGGACGCGGCCCGCGCCTCGGTTGACCAACCGATGCAGCACCGCGACCTGGCCCGAACGCTCGTCGAGCAACTGGCGACGCTTGCCACGCCGGGTTACGCCGGGGCGTGCTGGGGCTACAACTTCGACTGGCAGGCGCGGGCGTTTTTTCAGCCCAAAGGGATGCCGACGGTCGTCGCCTCGTCGTTCGTTGCCCACGCGCTGCTCGATGCGGCCGAGGCGTACGGCGACGAGCGGGCGCTCGATCTGGCCCGTTCGACCGGCGACTTCATCCGGCGCGATCTGCACCGGACGACGGCAGATGGGGCGCCGGGGTTCTCGTTTTCCTACTCGCCGCTCGACCGGACGCAGGTCTTCAACGCGTCCTTGCTCGGTGCCCGCTTGCTCGCTCGGCTCTGCGCCGCGACCGGCGACGACACGCTCCGCGACGACGCGCTCAATGCCGCTCGGTTCGTCGCCCATTACCAGCGCGCCGACGGCTCGTGGGGCTACGGGACGGCCGGTTTCCAGACTTGGGTCGATAACTTCCACACCGGGTTCAACCTGGAGTGTCTGGCCGACATCGACCGGCACTTGGGCACGACCGAGTTCGCGGACGCCGTCGAACGCGGCTACCGCTACTATCGGGAGACGCTGTTCCTGCCGGATGGAACGCCGAAGTATTTCAACACGGCGACCTATCCGGTGGACGTTCACGCTTCCGCCCAAGCGGTCATTACCCATCTCGCGCTCGGTCAGCCGGACGAGGCCGAGCGGGCCGCCGACTGGGCGTTGCGGCACATGCGCGACCCCGAAGGGTTCTTCTATTTTCAGAAGCACCCGCGTAGAACCGTGAAAACGCCGTTCATGCGCTGGAGTCAGGCGTGGATGTTCTACGCGCTCGGCTCGCTCTTGGCCGCCCGACTCGCCCCGGTGCCCGCCGACACAGGCACGAACGCTCCGGCATAAGCCATGCAAGGGCCGGGCGACCTGCCGGATTCCTGCGTCCAAATAGTGAGGCGGTTTGACTGTCTGGATTGATATCGACAACCTGCCGCACGCGCTGATCTTTAAACCGATCATCCGTGCGCTCGAGGCGGCCGGACACACGGTGCACGTCACCGCCCGCGACCATGCCTACACCTGCGAACTGCTCGACCTGTACGGCATCCGGTACACGAAGATCGGTCGCCACCACGGCAAGCAGACGTGGCGCAAGGTCGCCGGTACGGTCGGCCGCTCGCTGTCGCTGGTCGCGTTTGCGACGAAGAACCGGCTGGGTCGCGGCACGGTTGGGTTGAACCACGGCTCGCGCTCGTTCGTCTTGGCGGCGCGGCTGCTTGGGCTGCCCATCGTCACGATGTACGACTACGAGCACGTCTCGGCCGGGCTGTTCAACCGCTTCTCGACCAAGGTTCTGCTGCCCGAACCGATCCCGCTCGACCGCGTTCCGGCCGATCTGCGCGGTTCGGACAAGCTGGTTCGTTATCCGGGGTATAAAGAAGAGATTTACTTAGGCGACCTGCAACTCGATCCCGGCTTCGCCGAGCGAATCGGCATTCGTCCCGACGAGATCTGGGTCACGCTCCGCTCACCGGCGACCGTCGCGCATTACCACAACCCCGAAAGCGACGCGATCTTCGACGCGGTGCTGGCTCGCGTGGCCGAACTGCCCAACGTCAAGGCCGTCATCCTGCCGCGAACGAAAGATCAGGCGCGCGAGCTTCTCGAACGCCACCCGGCCAACACGATCATCCTGACCGAACCGGTCGATGGGCTGAACCTGATCGCCCATTCCGACCTCGTCATCTCCGGCGGCGGGACGATGAACCGCGAGGCGGCGCTGCTCGGCGTCCCGGTCTGGAGCATTTTTCGGGGGACGCCCGGCGCACTTGATCAGAAGCTCGCCGAGGCCGGTCGGTTGCACTTCGTTGCCAACCCGGCCGAAGTCGCTGCGATCCCGTTTCATAAAAAGACAACCCTGCCCCCGGTTTCGGGGCACGAGGGGTTGATTACCTTTATCGTCGATCAAGTGACGGCGCTGGCCGCCGGTCGATGATTGTGGCGCGATTTGTCCGATACTGTTGATCTCTTGAGACCCACGAAGGGGAGGAGTTGTCCGTGAATGTGCCGTTCGTCGACCTGAAGCAGCAGTACAAGAGCATCAAGCCCGAGATCGATGCCGCGCTGATCGAGGCGTGCGAGAACACCGCCTTCATCCTCGGCCCGAAGGTCAAGGCGTTCGAGGAAGCATGGGCAAAGTTCTGCCAGACGACCCACGCCGTCGGCGTCAGCAACGGGACGACGGCGTTGCAGGTGGCGATCCAAGCGCTCGGGATCGGCCACGGTGACGAGGTGATCGTCCCGGCCAACACCTTCATCGCGACCAGCGCGGCTGTGACCGCCGTCGGCGCCCGCGTCGTGTTCGTCGATTGCGACGAGCAGACGTACAACCTCGATCCGGCGAAGATCGAAGCGGCCATTACGCCCAAAACGAAGCTGATCCTGCCGGTCCACCTCTACGGCCAGCCGGCCGACATGGACCCGATTCGCGAGATCGCCGCCAAGCACGGGCTGCCGGTGCTGGAGGATGCGTCGCAGGCCCACGGGGCGGAGTACCACGGCAAGCGGGTCGGCTCCATCGGCGAGGCCGGGACGTTCTCGTTCTATCCGGGCAAGAACTTAGGCGCCTACGGCGAGGCTGGCGCAGTCGTGACGTCCGACGACGCGCTCGCTCGTCGGCTGCGGATGCTGCGCGAGCACGGTTCGGAGCAGAAGTACGTCCACGTGATGGAAGGGTTCAACTACCGGATGGAAGGGTTTCAGGGCGCCGTGCTCGGCGTCAAGCTGCCCTATCTGGAAGGGTGGACCGAGTCTCGCCGCCGGATCGCCGTCCGCTACCGCGAGTTGCTGGCCGACATTGACGGGCTGATCCTGCCCTACGAGATGCC
>JBBSVG010000017.1:0-12099 GCA_038233775.1 Bacteroidota bacterium
ACGATCAGGTCGAAGCGCTCCGCTCGGCGCTCGGCGACGGGGTTGAACTCGTTCCGGTGAAAGACATCGTCGAGGCGGCGGTGGCGATCAAGGAGCCGGCCGAGGTCGAGACGATCCGCAAGGCCGTCGCCATCACCGACGACGTGTTCGACCAACTCTGCGGCCTGATCAAGCCGGGGATGACCGAGCTTGAGATCGCCGCCGAGATCGCTTATCGCCACATGAAGGGCGGCGCCAGCGGCAACTCGTTCGACTCCATCGTCGCCGCCGGCGACCACGGTGCGCTGCCCCATGCGCGGCCGAGCGAGCGGAAGCTCCAGTCGGGCGAACTGGTCGTGCTCGACTTCGGCTGCGTCTATCAGGGCTATTGCTCCGACATGACCCGGACCGTTGCCATCGGCCCGATCCCCGACGAGCACCGTCGCGGCTACGACGTCGTGCTCCAAGCGCAACTCAAAGCCGTCGAGGCGGCTCGGGCCGGGTTGACGGGCATCGAACTGGATGCGGTGGCGCGGCAGCACATCACCGAGGCGGGATTGGGCGAGTTCTTCGGCCACGGACTCGGCCACGGCGTCGGGCTTGAGATCCATGAGGCGCCGCGCGTGTCGTATGTCAACAGCGGCGTCCTGCCGGTCGGCGCGGCCGTCACCATCGAGCCGGGCGTGTACATCCCCGGTGCCTACGGCGTGCGGATCGAGGACATTATCATCCTGCGCGACGGCTCGGCCGACCTCTTGACGCGCTCGCCGAAGGAATTGATCACGCTGTAACCGTTTGTTTTGTCCGACCTTCGAGGCATCGGCCGCGTTCGGGCGCTCTGCTCGGTCCGGCGGATGCCTCCGGTGTTTTCGCTCTCTTTCCCGCTGCCTGCCATGCGACAGACGCTCAACTTCGCCGACGATCCGACCGCCGCCGGCGCGCCGATGAAGCGGATTCTGGTCGTCGCCTACTACTTCCCGCCGATGGGGTTGAGCGGCGTGCAGCGGGTGCTGAAGTTCGTCAAGTACCTGCCCGAGTTCGGCTGGCTGCCGACGGTGCTGACGGTCGGGCCGACCGGTTACTACGCGCAGGACGCGTCGCTGCTGGCCGAGGTCGAAGGGCTCGTCGCGGCCGGGCGATTACAGGTTGTTCGGGCTGGGTCGCTCGATCCGAACCGCGTGTTTGGCCGGTTTCGCGGGGCCAAGTCGGCCCGAGCGGTCGAGCCGGAGGCCGGAACGGCGCCCGATCTGGTCGGGCTCGGTCCGACGGTCGCCATGCCGAAAGAGCGGACCCGGCGGATGATGAGCTACGTCTCGCAACTGCTGTTCGTCCCGGACAACAAGATCGGCTGGCGTCGCCGCGCCGTCGAGGCCGCAAGCGAGGTGTTGAACAAGACGCCGCACCAAGCGATTTTTGCGACCGCACCGCCGTTCACCGATTTCCTCATCGGCAGCGATCTGAAAGACCAGTTCCGGCTGCCGCTGATCCTCGACTACCGCGATGCGTGGCTGTTCAACCCGCTGCACACCTATCCGACGCCGTATCATCGCGGCAAAAACGAGCGGCTCGAGCGCGAGGTGATTCGCCACTCCGACCATATTTTGGTCGTCAACCGGCGGATCAAGGAGGCGATGCTGCTCGGCTACCCCGATCTGCTGAACCACCACGACATCCATATTCTGTCGCACGGCTTCGACCCGGCCGACTTTGACGCGCCGTTCGACGCCGACGCTTATCCGAAGCCGCGCGACGTGTTCCGCTTGACCCACGCCGGGATCTTCTACGAGCGGCGCACGCCCGGTCCGTTTTTGCGCGCCCTGCGCCGGGCGCTCGACGAGGCGCCGGAGATGCGCGGCCACGTCGAGGCCGTCTTCGCCGGACTCAAGCGCGACGAGGACGACCGCTTGGTGCGCGACCTCGGGCTGACCGACGCCGTTCGGCACTTGGGTTATCTCGACCACGACGCCGTCATCCCGCTGCTTCGGGCCAGCGACCTGCTCTGGGTGACGACCGGACCGGGCAAGGACACCGGCATCTTCACGCCGGGCAAGATCTACGAGTACATTGGCGCCCGCAAGCCGATCCTGGCCCTCGTGCCCGACGGTGCAGCGGCACAGATCGTTCGCGAAGTCGGCGGGACGGTCGTCGGACCGGAGGACGAGGCGGCGATTGCGGCGGCGATGATCGACCTGTTCCGCCGCTGGCAGTCGGGCAAACTGGTCGGGCCGAGTGAGGCCGTCGTCGCCCGCTACGACCGGCGCCGCTTGACGGGCGAACTGGCCCGGATGCTCGAACTCGTCGTCGCCCACGCCGAGGAGGTCTGACGAGCGGGGGAGCGGTCGGCAAACGGGATGGAAAACAACACAGCCCCGACATCAACTGTCGGGGCTTTGTGATTAAACCGGGTGCCCGGAGTCGGAATCGAACCGACACTCCCTTGCAGGAACTGGATTTTGAGTCCAGCGCGTCTACCAGTTTCACCATCCGGGCGGGGTGAGCGGGGGACAAAGATAACCGCTCGGGCGGCAGCAAGTCAAGTCGGGCGACGGCGTCTGCCGGGAAATCGGGTTTGCGCACCGTCTGAGGCAGCGCTATCTTCCGGCTGTCCCCATCTCTCGCGTTCCCTTCCTATGGTCCGAATGTTTGATGCCCGCCTGCTGCCGCCGACAGTAATTGCTCCCGGTAGCGCAATCCGGTTGGACCGATGAGCCGCCCGCCGAAGGAACGGATGCGTCCCCAGGAGATGCGCCGCCGGTTCATCCTGATGAACCTGACGCCGCTGCTGCTGGCGCTCGCCGCGCTCGCCCTCGCGCTTGGTATCGTCGCCCGCTGCTCCTGACCCGGCACCGAACCGCCCGCTGTCGGGGTTTGTCCCTCAGCAGTCGGCCGCGCCGGTGAGGCGGAAGGGACGAACCACGGAGGCAGGATTTGGCAACGAGAGCGACAGCACTGGTGACGGGCGCATCGGGTGGGATCGGGGCGGCGTTCGCTCGGGCGCTCGGTGGGCGTGGGATGCACGTGATCCTCGTCGCCCGCAGCGGCGAGCGGCTTCAGGCGGTCGCCGATGAGGTTCGGGCTGGCGGCGGCGAGGCGACGGTGGTCGAGGCCGATCTGACGGCGCCCGGTGCGGCGTCCGCGTTGCACGAACAGACCCGACGCGACGGGTTCGATCTGGATCTGCTGATCAACAACGCCGGATTCGGTACCTACGGTCCGTTCGTCGGGATCGACACCGGGCATGAGGCCGAACTGATTGACCTGAACATCGGGGCGCTGACCGAACTGTGCCACCGGTTTCTGCCGGACATGGTTGCTCGCGGTCGCGGCAAGGTGCTGAACATCGCCTCGACCGCCGCCTTCCAGCCGACGCCGTTCATGGCGACCTACGGCGCCTCGAAAGCCTACGTGCTGAACCTGTCAATTGCGCTCAACGAGGAGTTGCGCGGAACGGGCGTGTCGGTCTGCTGCCTCTGTCCCGGCGCGACCCGAACCGAGTTTTTCGACCGCGCCGGGATGCGGAACACCCGCTTGCAACAGGCCCGACTCCAATCGCCAGAGGCCGTCGTGGCGACCGGGCTGTGGGCGCTCGACCGGAAAAAAGCCGTCGCCGTCAGCGGCTGGGCGAACAAGGTGCTGGTCCAGGCCAGTCGATTCGCCCCGAGAGTCCTCGCCGCCCGGATCGCTGCCGCCCTCATTCAGCAAGCCGGGTAAGAACGGACGCTGTCGGCTATCAGCGATCAGCCGTCAGCTCACGGAAGCGGATGGCCGATACACGCCGATGGTCAAGTCCGGCTCTTGGCAACACCACCGAGCCGCCGTTTCATCATTCTGCACTCATCGTTCATCATTTCTCGTCAATTCAGCAATCCGCCATTCTCCTGCGTCACCCTTTCGTCGCTTCGACGACCCGCTCGATCTCGTCGGGCAGGGTGGGGAGAAGGTCGAGGCCGGTTTGCCGCTCGATCTCGTCCACAGTCGTCTGAAAATCGGTCCACGGTCGTTTGAGGAGGCCGGTCTGGTTGGGCATCAGGGCGGCGATGACGCGCAGATCGCCAGCCGAATGCACGTCGGCCAGGCCGCGACCGGCGGGAAGCGAGACGATGACTTTCCACGTCGCGCTCGGCACGGCGACCTTGCCGTTGAGCCGCTTGGGTCGCGACCCGAACATGCCGCCAGCGACGATATAGAGATCGCGGTTTTCGTGTTGCGCGAGCGATTGGCAGAACAGCTCGAGGTTCAGCCAGGGTCCGGCGTTGAGGTCATGGGTCTGCGGCAGGACGTTGGATAAATAGAACGTTGTCTTGTTCTCGGCCGGGGTGCGGGTCCGTTCTTCCGAGCGGACCATGTGGCCCCGGTCGTAGCCCGAGCCGGTGTAATCGGACGAGACGATCCGCTCGGCGCCGTCGGGCAACAGCGGATCGGTGGTGAACGAGGAACTGCGCGGCGCATCACCGAACTGGCTTGCGTTCAGGTTCCACGCGACCCAGTTGGCGACGTTGAGTTTCGTGTTGTACGAGACGGTGTACTGCGGTCGCCGGATCAGGACCGACGGGCGGTCGTCGCTCGCGACCGGTGCGCCGAAGGCAATCGCATCGCGATAGATCGGTCCGGCGGCGGTCGGCGCGGACGGCGGCGTCGGTCGGGTCGGGCGTGAAGGCGGTTGCGGGACCGGGTCAATGATCCGGTCGCGGCCCAGATAATAGCCGAGAATGACGATGCTGGCCGTAATGACCAGCCGCAGCCAAGTCGGGAAGCGGGAGGAAGTACGCGGGCGGCGGGCCATGATTCAGGTCTCGGTGGCGGTCGTGACGAGCCCCGCAAGGTCGCCGGTGGACGTGCGGCCGACCAGATAGCAGCGCTTGTCCACCTCGCCCGTGCAGATCGCTTTGGCGTCGGTCAGCGTCAGCAGCAGGTCTTTGAGCGCCTGAAAACGGGGGCGGAGCGACTGGATCGTGTCATCGGCTGGGTCGCTGTCCTCGAGCGCCCCGGCGAAGAAGCGGTCGAGCGTGCGGACCTCAACCGGCCCGTCGGCGGCGACGCCGAGCGCTTTCAACGTCTCCTCGGGCGTCATCGCAGCCGAGCCGACGCCGGGTTTGAACACCGGCTCGAACGGCGCCTCGCCTTCGCTTAAATACAGCAGCCCATCGGCCGCGTGCGTTAGTTCGGCCTCAATGTCAGTCGGTTTGTCCGCTTTCGATGCTGCCTTCGGATCGGCGTCGGCAGCCGACTTTGGCTTGTGCTCGTCGGTCGATTCGTCGTCGTGGTGTTTGGATCTCGATGTCATGGCGACTCCGGGTTCTCAGGAAACGGTTGCAGGAGCGGCGGCGGCGCTGTCGTCGGCGGCGTTGCCGGTGATGCCGAGTTCGCTCATCTTCCGGTAGAGCGTCGTCTCGCCGATGCCGAGCGCCTTCGCCGTGCGACCCCGGTGGCCGGTGTGTTTTTCGAGATGCAGCAGGATGTACTCGCGCTCGAACTGATCGACGGCTTCTTTCAGCGGCAGATCGGAGCGCGTTACGGCGAGCCGCGCGGCGGGACGGCTGGTCATCGCGCCGGGCAGTTCGTTCGGCGTGATGTAATCGCCGTCGGCGAAGATCACGGCCCGCTCGATGGCGTTCTCGAGTTCGCGCACCTCGCCGCGCCAGTCGTAGTTCATCAAGAGGCGCATCGCGTCGTTGGTCAGTCCCTTGACGTGCTTGCTCATCGCGACCGAATACTTGTCCAGAAAATGCCTCACGAGCAGCGGGATGTCGTCGCGCCGCTCGGCCAGCGACGGCAGCGCGACCTCGATCACGGCCAGCCGATAGTACAAATCCTCGCGGAAGCGGCCCGCCTCGACCTCTTTCTCCAAGTTCCGGTTCGTCGCCGCGATGATTCGGGCATCGACCTTCTCGGGCATCGTCCCGCCGACCGGAATGACCTCTTTCTGCTCCAGCACGCGGAGCAGCTTGACCTGGACCGACAGCGGCATCTCGCCGATCTCGTCCAAGAACAGCGTGCCCCGGTCGGCGGCCTGGAAGAAGCCGGGTCGGTCGGTTTGCGCGCCCGTAAACGCGCCGCGCTTGTGGCCGAACAGTTGGCTCTCGATCAGCGATTCGGCAATCGCGCCGCAGTTGATGGCGACGAACTTCCCGCCCCGCGCCCGGCTCGAGTTGTAGTGGATCGCTCGGGCGACGAGTTCCTTGCCCGAGCCGCTCTTGCCAGCGATCAGCACGGTTCCGTCGGACTGCGCGACGGTCTGGATCGTCCTGAACACCCGCTGCATCGGCGGCGATTGGCCGATGATGTGGTGGAAGTCGTACTGCGTCTGCAACTCCTGCCGCAGCGCTTGGTTCTCCAGCACGACCGCGCGGTGCCGGAGGATCTTCTCGACTCGAGCGAACAGGTCGTTGTAGTTGAGCGGCTTCGTTAAGTAATCATACGCGCCTTCTCGCAGCGCATCGATGGCCGTCTCGACCGAGGCGAACGCCGTCGCGATGATGAAGAACGTCTGCGGCGCCCGAGGCAGCGCCTGTTGCAGCAGCTCGATCCCGGTCATCTGCGGCATCTCGATGTCGGAGATGACCACGTCGAACGACGAGGCGGTGATCTTCTCGAGCGCCTCGACGCCGTTGGACGCGGTCTGCACGTCGTAGCCGCGATTCTTCAGGACGAGCGCAAGCGACTCGCGAATGGTGTCTTCGTCATCGACGACGAGGAGGCGGGCGGTTGCCACGGTCGGGAGCCTCAGAGAGAGATGGAAACGGGAAAGAGTCGGGCAAGATACGGACTCAGGCGGCGCCGGCCGACGTTGCGGCGGGCAGCGCGGCAAGAGTGCGGCGCGTGGGGGCGACCGGCAGCGTGATGGTGAACGTCGTCCCGGCGCCGGCCGTGCTGTCGAAGGTGATCTGGCCGCCCAGCCCGTGGATGATGTTGTACGACACCCACAGGCCGAGGCCCGAGCCTTTGCCTTTCGGTTTGGTCGTAAAGAATGGCTCAAACAGCCGCTCCCGCGCTTCGGTCGCGACGCCTTCGCCTTCGTCCGAGATGCGAATGACGAGGTTGCCGCCGCCTGCGTCGCGCTCGGTCTCGACCCGCAGCCGACCGTCGGCACGCTTCTCCATCGCGTCGGCGGCGTTGAGCAAGAGGTTCAGCACGACTTGGAACAGGTTGTCGAACACGGCCAAGATCGGCGGCAGCTCGGGCATCAGCGACAACTCGATCTGCCGACCTTTCAACCGCTTGTCGTACTGGACGATGCGGACCGCTTCGCCGACGACGTGGTTGACCAGCACCGGCTCGACGGTCTGCGAGGCCGGTCGGGAGAAATCGACCAGTTCGCGAATCGTCCGGGCGATCCGGTCGATCTGCCCCTGAATCAGCTTGAGTTGCTCGCGAGCGAACAGGTCGTCGGTCAGCGTGGCGAGCATTTGGGCGATGGACGAGACCGACGCGAGCGGGTTGCCGACCTCGTGGGCGATCCCGGCGGCCAGCTTGCCGACGGCCGAGAGCTTCTCGCTCTGAACCAACTGTCCCTCGAGCCGGCGCTTCTCGGTTACGTCCATCCCGAACCCGATGAAGCCGATGGGCGCCTCGTGCTCGTCGCGCAGGTACACGACGTTCCACAACAGCATCCGCTCCGACCCGTCCGGGCGGACAATCGGCATCTCGAAATCCTCGACGTGGCCCCGCTCGCGCAACCCTTCCCAGATGATCCG
Source organism: Bacteroidota bacterium (assembly GCA_038233775.1). Classification (GTDB taxonomy): domain Bacteria; phylum Bacteroidota; class JBBSVG01; order JBBSVG01; family JBBSVG01; genus JBBSVG01. The sequence goes on from JBBSVG010000017.1 coordinate 7,674, forward strand.
GCGCACCTCGGCCCGCTGCCGGGTCGGCACGACGAGGTCGAAGTAATCCTGCCCGATCAGGTCGGCTGCCGGGTAGCCGAGCACGCTCTCAGCCATCCGGTTCATCGACAGGATGCGGCCGCCCAGATCGATGGCGCCGATGGTGATGTTCGCGTTGGCGATGATGTCTTCGACGAAGTTCCGCTGCCGGATGATCTCGCGCTCGAGCCGGGCCTGCTCGGTGATGTCGCGGATAACGAGCGAGAAGCCGATGGTGTCGCCCATCTCGTCGTGCAGCAGCGTCCGGGTGATCGTGACGGTCAAGCGGACGCCGGACTTGTTCAGCCGAACCGAGCGGAAGTCGCGCACGTAGCCGTTCAGCCGCATCCGCTCGTCGAGCAACTCGCGCTCGCCCGAGTCGCGCACGTCGTCCGGCAAGAGCACCGACATCTCGCGGCCGACCATCTCGGCGGCCGTCCAGCCGAAGATCGCTTCCGCGCCTCGGTTCCAGAGCGTGATCCGGCCGTCCAGATCGACCGCCGCGATGGCGTCGGCCGACGAGCGGAGCACGTTGACCAGATACGCCTCCGAGCGGCGCCGCTCGCTTTCCTGCTGCACGCCTTCCGACAAATACCGCCGGGTCAGGTCGTGAATCAGCCGCGACATCTGTCGGGTGAACCCGTCCACCTCGGCCGGCGCCAGATCGCTTCGGCAGGCCAGCGCTGTCTGGATCGCGTCCTTGCCGACGATCAGCAAACTCAACCAGTTGACGACGCCGGTGCCGAGCGCCCGCGCCACTTGGTCGGTCTCGAACACCGACGCGGTGAAGCCCGGCCAGTCGCCGGTCGAGACGGCGTGCAGAATCCCGTTGAAGCATTGGGTCGCTGGCTCGGCCCACGGCTCGACCGCCGACGGCAGCGCCCCGGTCGCTGACGGCGCGGACTGCTCGGCCGTCAGCAAAAACAGCTCGGCGCGCCAAGCGGAAAGCAGGTCGGCGCGGTGCTCGGCCAGAAACTCGGGCAGGGTCATGCGAAAGCGAAGCGCCGGTTCTGAGGGTCACCGACGGCGGCGGTCGTCGGGGTCTGATGCAAGCCGCAGGCGCACGGGGCGGCGGCTCACACACCGGCGTCGGGGAAGTCGTCCGGCAGACGCCGAAGGCCGGGAAGGGTCGGGGAGAGACGATGAAGATACGTCCCGCGTCCGGCGAAAGCAACGGGCCGGAAGCGGTTCCGCCGCCAACTGGACGGTTTTCGGCTGCGCGTTCGGCTTGACATGGGCCGAGGCAGCCCGTACCTTTCGACCGGAACCCTCGCCTCACGACGCCACCCCACACAAAGCCCGATTCGTTATGCGTCTTGTCCCTCGCTCCCTGCTGAAGGGCGCCGCCCTCGGCGGGCTTCTGCTCGCCGCCGCAGATGCCTCGCAGGCTCAGCAGCAGATCCCCCGGTTTCCGCGACAGCCCGACGTGCTGACCTTCCCGGCCTACGGGCCGAAGCCGTACAAGCACGCGGTCCCGTACATCCTCACCGTCAACTCGGACGGCGTCCTCTACGCGGCCAGCTCGGCGGTTGGTGACACGAACGTGGTCAACGCGGTTTACCGCTACGACCCGCGCACCGACGGGGCGACGCACCAGTTCACCCTGCTGTTCGACCTGACCGACCGCGTTTACCCGCACCCGAACCCGGCCAACGACCCGAACGGCAACCGCTTCGCGATGGCGAGCATTCGCGGGCTGACGACGTTCGGCAACCAGCTCTTCGTGACGGCCGTGACGCCCGTAGCGACGCCGTACACGTCGATCTTCATCATCTCGAACGACGATACGTCGAAGATCAACCGCTTCCCGAAATACGGCGCCAACGGCTTCTGGCAGGGCGGTTACGGGACGCACCTCAACTCACCGGTGATGCTGCCCGACTCGGTGCTCGTCTCGGTCTGGAACCCCGGCTCGGTCGCCCGACTCCGCTTCACCTCGTTCACCGTCCCGTTTTCCCAGAGCCGGGGCGATTATGTGTTCGACAACGGGACCGACCAGCCACGGGCCAAGTCGGAGAACCTGATGCGCTCGCTCGCGCTCGTGCCGGGGCTCAGCTACCGCAAGACGCCAGCGCCGATCTACGGTTCGCTCCAGGGCGAGCGGGTCATCCGCTGGAACGGCGGCCAGTTCTCGCTGACCAACCCCGATTCGCTGACGAAGTTCAAGCCGTCGCCGCTCGAGTTCGACATCTTGCTCTCGACCTCGCAACCCAATGGGCTGACGGTCAGCGCCGGGCGCGAGCTGTTCGTCGCCCACTCGGAGACGAACTATGCGGCGATCTACACGCTCGACGGCGAGGACACCGGCGACACGCTTCGGCTGGCTCCGGCAGCGGCTTCGAGCGCGTCGTGGGTGGCCGTCTCGGGCACCGGCAGCGCGGCCGTCGCCTACGTCGGCGATCAGTTCGCCGGGACCGTTTCGGTCTTCGGTGGGATGAAGACGGCTGTCGGCGACGGGGGGGCGGTCCGCCCGCGTCGGTTCTCGCTGGCCCCGGCCAGCCCGAACCCGTTCAACCCGACGACCGAGATCCGCTTCACCCTCGCCGAGCGGAGCCAGGTCGCGCTGCGGGTCTATGACCTGCTCGGCCGGACGGTCGCCACGTTGGCCGACGAGACGCTGGAGGCCGGAGCCCACGCTCGCCGGTTCGACGCCGGTTCGCTCGCCAGCGGCGTCTATCTGGTCCAACTGACCGCCCCCGGCTTCAGTCAGACCCGACGGGTGGCGCTCGTCAAGTAGGGCTCGTTCGCTGTTTCTGCGGTGCCGTTCGGCTGCCGTCGCCTCAAAACGACGCGCCCGGACGGCATCGACGTTTGGTCCAACCGCATGACGTGCCCATGATCCTCGACCTGATCATCCTCGCCATCCTGCTCGTCTGGGCCGCTTTCGGTCTCGGTCGCGGGGCGATTCGGGAGATGATCGGTGCGCTTGCGATCCTGCTGGGCGTGTTCTTGGCGACCCACGCGATGGATCAGGCCGGCCGACTGCTCGCCATCAGCCTGCCGATCTCCGACCGGATGCGGCCGTTCGCCGGTTTCACCGTCGTGTTCCTCGTCGTGGTGGCCTTCGGCGCGGTGGTCGGCTCGGCGCTCGAACGGACGCTGAAGACGGTCCATCTCGGTTGGCTCAATCGACTCGCCGGGGCCGTGATCGGGCTGTTCAAGGCCGCCGTGGTGATCAGCCTCGTGCTGCTGTTGCTCGGCCGACTCGGCCAGCCGCCGCCGACCATTCGGACCGAATCGGCGCTCTACCAGCCGATCCACGACATCGCGCCGAAGACCTACGACCTGCTTCGCTTTGGGTTGCCGGGCGCGAAATCGTTCTACGAGAAGCTGCGTGACGCGTCGGCGCGGCAGACGGACACGCTGCTCGACCAGATCGAGCGCCGGGCCACGCCGACGCTGGCGCCCGACCCGCCGCCAGTTTATCCGGGTCCGCGAGACCAGCGACGGATGGAACCGAGGACGCCGGTTCCGCCGCCGAACCCCTCGCCCAAACCGTCGGCTCGATGACGTCGGCACTGATAGTCTGGCTGCACCCGCTGACCGACCTGCTCCGGGCCGGCGGCGGGTGGCCGGCCTACGCCGTGCTGCTCGTCGGCTCGGCCATCGAGGGCGAAGTGGCGCTGCTCGCTTTCGCCGCCGCCGCCCACACCGGCGAGCTGTCGCTGCCCGCCGTGATGGCGGTTGCGGCCGTCGGGACGAGCCTTGCGAGCCAAGCCTATTACGAACTGGCCCGGCGCCGGGGACGCGGCTGGATCGAGCACCGCTTGCGGCGGAACCCGCGTCTGCTGGCGACGTTCGAGCGGTCGCTGGGTCGGGCCGAGCGCCACGGCTCGGCGCTGATGGCCGGGTCGCGTTTCCTCTACGGCTTTCGCATCGTCATCCCGGCCGCCTGCGGGCTGATCGGGATGAAGCCGCTGCGCTTTGCGCTGCTCAACCTCGCCGGCGCCGCAGTCTGGGCGGTGGTGACGGGGCTGGTCGGCTACTCGTTCAGCGAGCTGGCCGGTCGCGTCCTGACGCACCTGAAGCACGCCGAGTGGATCGTCATCGTCGTGCTCATCGCCATCAGCCTCGCGGTCTGGATCTGGCACCGCCTCCACCCGCCGAAGCCACCCGTGAAGGTCGATTAGCCGCCGAACGGCCGTTTCATCGTTCCGCGCCCATCACTCATCATTTTCTTCGCGCTTTTGACTTCCATTCTGTTCGGCACCGACGGCTGGCGGGCGACGATGCCCGAGCCTTTTTCCGACCGAAACGTGGCCCGCGCCGCCCAAGCGTTCGCCGATTGGTTGCGGACCCAACCGAGCGCCCGGCGCGGGGTCGCGGTCGGCTATGACGGCCGAATGAACGGTCGGGCCTACGCGGTCCGCGTCGCCCGCGTCCTGTCGGGCAACGGGATCAAGGTCTA
>JBBSVG010000018.1:0-11620 GCA_038233775.1 Bacteroidota bacterium
CGAGGTCGCCGCCCGGCTCGACGCCGAAGATGCGGAGCTGGTTCGCCAAATACTGCGCGGCGACGGCGTTGCCGCGCATACCCGTCTCGCGACCCTCGAGTTCATCGGAGGCGAGGAACCCGAGCCGCGCCCGAGCGGTCCGAATCGCGGCCGACTCGTCGGCCAGCAACCGGGCACCGGGCGTGTCTGCGGGCCTGATCGGCGCGGCATCGGGCGACATGACGGCCCGGCTGCCGCCGCAACCGGCGAGGGTCAGCAGCAGCAGGGCCAGCGGGGCGAGAGGGCGCATCAGTCGGAAAAAGGGGGTTGGAGGGATCATTCGCCGCGCTCGGCGCCGGTGGCGGTCGGCGGCGGGGCTTCGGCCAGCATCGCGGCCAGCTTCTCGTCGGCGGCCGGGACGCCGTGGTCGGTGTAGCGGTCGGCGCCGAGCGTGAACGCTTGCCCGCGCTCGGGAATCTCGACGTGGCTGAACCCGGCCGACTTCAGCGCGGACGCCAGCTTCTCCTGTCGGTCGATCTCGCCGTGGACAAGGAAGATGCCTTTCAGCGTCGCCGGGTCTTGGTTGCCCAAGTAGCGGAGCAGCTCGGGCTGGTCGGCATGGGCCGAGAGCGAGTTGATCACGACGACCTCGGCCTTGCGCTGATACCGCTGGCCGAAGATGTTCACTTGGGCGTCTTTCTCGACCAACCGGCGACCGAGCGTGTGCTCGGCTTGGAACCCGACGATCAGGATCGTGCTGTTCGGGTCGCCAATGTGGTTCGCCAGATGGTGCCGGATGCGCCCTGCTTCGGCCATGCCGCTGGCGGCGATGATCACTGCCGGACCGGCCAGATCGTTGATCTTCTTCGAGTCGTCGGCGTGCCGGGTGAAGCGCAGTCCGTCGAAGTCGAACGGGCCGTGGCTGCCTTCGATGTAGCCCATCGTTTCGGCGTCGAAGCACTCCGGGTGCAGCCGAAACACGGTCGTCGCGTCGATGGCGAGCGGGCTATCGACGAACACCGGAATCTTCGGCAGCAGCCCGTCGTCCTGCAACTGCCGCATCATGTAGAGCAATTCCTGCGTCCGGCCAACCGAGAACGCCGGGATGATGACCTTGCCGCCGCGCTCGGCCGTCCGGCGGATCACGTCGGCCAGCTCGCCTTTGGCGCTCTCGATGGGCGGGTGCGTCTTGCCGCCGTAAGTCGATTCAAGCAGCAGGTAATCGACCGGCGGCAGCGGCGTCGGGTCGCGCAAGATCGGCATGTTCCAGCGGCCGACATCGCCGGAGAAGCCGACCCGAATCTTATGGTCGCCGTCCTTCATCTCGATGACGAGTCCGGCCGAGCCGAGAATATGACCGGCGTCGAAATACGTCACCTTGACGCCGTCAGCGACCGGGAACGGGCGACCGTAACCGATGCTCTGGATCGCTTCCAGCGTGGCGACGGCGTCGGCCTCGTTGTAGAGCGGCGAGATGGGCGACTGCCCTTCTCGAGCCCGACGCTTGTTGATCCATTGGGCATCGGAGACCTGAATGTGGGCCGAGTCGCGCAGCATGATCCCGGCCAGATCGCGGGTCGCCGGCGTCGTGTACACCGGTCCGCTGAACCCTTGTCCGACCAATTGCGGCAGATTGCCGGTGTGGTCGATGTGGGCGTGCGAGAGGACGACGGCCGAGATCGAGCTGGGGGCGAACGGGAAGTTCCGGTTGACCTGCTCGGCCAGTTCGCGCCGCCCCTGATAGAGTCCGCAATCGAGCAGCAGCCGCTCGCGGGCCGCCGTCGTCAGCAGGTGCATCGAACCGGTCACGGTTTGAGCCGCGCCCCAGAATTGCAGATCGACCATCAGGAAACCTCCCGGAGCAGCCCGTTGGGCCGTGGGTGAACAGTCAGGACGAACGACGGTTGGATGGCGTAACATAACGCCCCGCGCCCCGGTTCGGTCGGCTTGGCGCCAAAAGAGGACGGGGCGCTCGACCCGCAGGTCCGGCGCCCCGTCGATCCGGCTTGTGCTCGCCCGATTATGCCGCGACCGGTCGGGCGGCCATGATCGAGCGGAAGATCTTCAGCCCGTCGGTCGAGCCCAAAATCGCCTCGCAGGCCCGCTCCGGGTGCGGCATCAGCCCAAGCACGTTGCCCGCGCGGTTGACGATCCCGGCGATGTGTCGCGCCGACCCGTTCGGGTTCGCCCCGGCCGTCGGTTCGCCATTTTCATCAGCGTAGCGAAAGACGATCTGGCCGTTGGCCTCGAGCTCGTCAAGCGTCCGTTCGTCGGCGGTGTAGTTGCCCTCGCCGTGTGCGACCGGAATCTTTAATAGCTCGCCCGCTCGGCAGGCGCTGGTGAAACGGGTGTCGGTGGTCTCGACGCGCAGATGCGTCCAGCGGCAGACGAACTTCAGGCTCTCGTTCCGCAGCATGGCGCCGGGCAAAAGTCCGGCTTCAAGCAGGATCTGGAACCCGTTGCAGATCCCGATCACCGAGCCGCCCGAGTTGGCGAAGCGAACCACGTCCTGCATGATCGGGGAGAACCGGGCCAACGCACCGGTCCGCAGGTACTCGCCGGAGGAGAAGCCGCCCGGCACGACGACCAGATCGGTGTCGGGCGGCAACGCGCCGTCTTTGTGCCAAACGAGCGTCGTTTGGGCGCCGAGGACTGAGCCGAGCGCGTGGTCGGCGTCGTGGTCGCAGTTCGAGCCGGGGAAAACCAGCACGGCAGCGTGGAACGCGCTCATCGCGGCGTTCCGTCGGCCGATTGGGCGGCGAGCGCGGCGGTGGCGGCATCGGCCGACGGCGTGACCGTGACGGCGAAATCCTCCATCACCGGGTTCGCCAACAGTTGCCGACAGGCCGCTTCGGCGGTGCTCGTCGCTTCGGCTTCATCGGCGGCATCGATCTCAAGCGCGATCAGCTTGCCGACGCGAACTTGGCCGATGCCGGTGAAGCCGAGGCTGTGCAGTCCGCCGGCCACCGCCTTGCCCTGCGGATCGAGGATGACCGGGCGGAGCGTGACCCGAACGTCAACGTGGAAAGTCGGCATGGGAGCGAGGTTGGTGGAGACGGTCAGGCGTCGAGCGCTTCTTGGGCGTCGAGATCGTCGTCGTCAGCCTCGGCGGCCGACCGATTGGCGAGCGCGAACCCGGCACGCAGCAGACCGAAGCCGATGAAGCCGATCATCACGAGAAACATCCCCCGTGGCCCCAAATAGATCGCCACGGCCAGCGCCGCAACGAACATCGCCGTCTTGACCGGATGCTTCCGCACGTTCCGACGCGACGGCTTGGGCAGCGTGTCGTACTTGACCGTGCTGACCATCAGCAGCGAAACGACGAGCACCAGCAGCGGCAACAGCGGTCGGGCGCCCGCGAAGGTGAACGTCGGACCGAACCGGGGCTCGGCCAGCGAACCGAGAATAAATGTCGCCAGCGCAATCGCCGCCGACGGGATCGGCAGGCCGACGAACACATCCTTGTCGAAGCCGACCAACTGGACGTTGAACCGGGCCAACCGGAGCGCGCCACAGACGAGCACCAGCGACGAGAGCAGCAATCCCCACGAGCCGAGCGAGGCACGCAGCCCGTACACATAAACGAGATACGCGGGCGCCGCGCCGAAGGTCACGACATCGGCCAGCGAGTCGAGTTCGACGCCGAATTCGCTCGACGAATGGGTCAAGCGCGCCGCAAGGCCGTCGAGCGCGTCGAAGATGCCGCCGAAGATGATCAGCCACGAGGCGGCGCGCAGCCCGGCGGGCGTGTCTGTCGAAGCCCGAACGACCGCATAGAAGCCGCACACCAGGTTCAACACGGTGAACAGCGACGGGACGACGGCTCGCGTGATCCGCATCAGAGACGAACCGAAGGTCGGAGAAACACGGCCGTCATCACGCCATCACCGGCTCGAGCGCGACCGGGCGGGACACTTCTGGCGTCGGCTTGACCCCGGCGCCGCCGGGCAAGAGGCCGAGCACGGTCACGCCAGCCGAGGTCAGATCGCCCAATTGCACCTGAATTTTCGATCCGGCCGGGAGCCAGACATCGACCCGAGAACCGAACTTGATCATCCCGAACCGCTCGCCGACCCGAACCCGGTCGCCGGGCGTCAGGTGATAGACAATCCGGCGGGCGATGAAGCCGGCGACTTGCTGAAACAGGACCTTGCCAGCGGCGCTCTGGATGCCGAAGATCGCCCGCTCGTTGACCTCGCTGGCTACCGACTCGAACGCGGCTTTGAACTGACCGGGATGATAGGCGACGTGGGCCACCTCGCCGTCAATCGGAATCCGGTTGACGTGAACGTTCAGCGGCGACATGAAGATCGAGATCAGCGTCGCCGGTCCTTTTAGATAGATCGGCTCGTGCGCCACGTCCTGAATCACGATGATCCGTCCATCGGCCGGCGAGATGACGGCGCCGGGGGCGGCATCGACCGGCGACGTCCGCTCGGGGTCGCGGAAAAAGTAGAGCGTGAACGCCATGACGGCGAGGGCGAGGATGACCAGCGCCGCGCCGAGAAACGGCGACCACCCGAAGCTGAGTCCGGCCACGCCGAGCGCCAGCAACCCGAGCGCGATGATGCTCATCCCGCGAATCACACCCCGTCCGTCCTGAGCCAGCATTGGGTTCCGTCCTTCGGCAATGGAAAAAATCAGTCGGCGGTGACTCGGCGCAGCACTTCGGCGTAGGCGCCCTCGACATCGCCCAAGTCCTGACGGAAGCGATCCTTGTCGAGCTTCTGCCCGGTCGTCGCGTCCCACAGGCGGCACGTATCGGGCGAAATCTCGTCGCCCAGAATGATCTCGCCGGTCGAAGTGCGACCGAACTCCAGCTTGAAATCGACCAGCGTCAGGTTGCGGGCGGCGAAGAAATCGCGCAAAATGCCGTTGATCTTGGTCGCCAGCTGCCGGATCGTCGCCAGCTCGGCGGCCGTCGCGATGCCAAACGTGGTCGCGTGGTCGTCGTTCATCAGCGGATCGCCGAGCGCGTCGTCCTTCAGGTACAGTTCCAGAATCGGCGTCGTCAGCACGGTGCCTTCGGCCAGCCCGTAGCGCTTGACCAGCGAACCGGTGGCGACGTTGCGGATGACGACTTCGGCCTTGATGATCTCGAGTCGCCGCACGAGCATCTCGCGCTCGCTCGGCCGGTCGAGAAAATGGGTCGGGATGCCGAAGCCGTGCAGATAACCGAATAGCGCGCTCGAGATGGCGTTGTTGCGGACGCCCTTGTCGGCGATCTGCCCCTTCTTCAGCCCGTTGAAGGCGGTCGCGTCGTCCTTGAACACCTGCAAAACCCGCTCGGGGTCGTCGGTGTGGTACAGGCGCTTGGCCTTGCCTTCATAGAACGGCTGCTCGGTCGGCGGGCGCTCGGGCATGACGGTCTCTTGGGTGATCGGGCGACAGTAAAAGGGTCTCGCGTGCAAGTTAACACACGCCGCGACCTTTCAAAAGCCGATCAGCCCGACCGACCGGCCGTATCTTGCGCCCATTGCCCCGTTCCACCGACCCCGATCCGCATGTCCGACGCCACGCCACCGCGACCAAGTCTCGTCAAACCCGCGCTGATCGTCGGGCTGGCGACAGGCCTGCTCTACTTCGTCCCGCTGCTGAACATCCTGAACCTGTGCGGGTTGGGGCCGATGCTCGCCGGGGGCGTCGCGGTGGCCGTTGGGCGGCGTCTGAACCGGGGAGACAAGACCGCGCGGCCGCTGACCAACGGCGAAGGCGCCAAGCTCGGCGCCCTAACAGGGGTGCTCGCCGCCGCCGTCGTCGGGCTGCTGCTGCCGTTTTTGCTCAACGGGATGCAGGACATGACCGTGCAGGACACGATGGTCGAGTTCTACCGGCAACAGGGCGGGATGACCCGGCCCGACGCGGAAGCGCTGGTCGAACACGGGGTCGCGGCGGCTTCGTCACCGGCGGTTCGGCTGGCGTTCACCCTTGTTCTGGCCGGATTGAACGCGGCGCTCGGCGCCCTCGGCGGACTGTTGGGCGCACCACTGCTTCGCCGCCGACCGGCCGCGCCATGAACGCCGGGCGCTACAGTCCGACCGTCATTCAGGTGAGCGGACGCGGGGCGCTCGGCCAAGTCGGCGTGGTTGCGCTGATCGGCCTCGTCGCGGCGGCGTTCGTGCTATCGCTTGGGCTGCCGGAACCGTGGGCGTCGGTTCGGGCGCTTGTGCCCGGACTTGGCCGCTGCGGCTTTCACCAACTCGTCGGACTGCCGTGTCCCTTCTGCGGACTGACCCGAGGCGTCGCTGCGATGGCCTCCGGCGATGTCGTGAAAGCTGCGTGGCTCAACCCGACGACGCCGCTGCTGTTCGTCGGCCTCGTCGGGCTCGGGCTGACGCAGACGATCCTTGCGCTCGGGCGGCGGCGACTCGTGCTGAGCGAATCGCCGCCGCTGGGCTGGCTGGCCGCCGGGGTCGGGCTGATGTGGGCGCTGAACCTGGCGTTCGGCCACCCGTAATCACCAGCGGGCAGCGGTGCCGCGCGCGTCGATGTGGACAAACGGGCCGTGGCTGTCGGTCGGCTTGTAAGCGCCCATCCCGCCGATCTGCACCCCGGCGTCCTCGCGCTCCAGCCGCTCAACGATCCGGGTGATGACCTCGGCGTCGCGCTCGTCGGAGCGGCCGTCGCCGTTCAGATCGTCCATCCGGCCGTCGTGGTTGTTGTCGAGAAAAATGTCGGCCGCGTCGCCGAAGGTGTGGCGGCTCCACGTCGTCGTGTTGCCGATGGCGGCGTTGTAGTACGGCGTCCGGTAGCCGCTCATCACCTGAACGTGCTGGACGGGAATCCCAACGCGCTCCATCTCGGCGATGACGTGCTCGAGCTTCTCGATCAACGCCGGCCGCAGATACAGATAGCGCCGACCGTCCGAACCCGCTGGCTGCTTGCAGGCAAAATCGCCGACCTTGAAGTGGGCGCTGACCGGCGCGGCGGCCGTCGCCGGGGTCAGTTCGATGAAGCCCGGCAGCGGCTCGTAGCCGGTGCGGTAGGTCTGGCCCGACTCGAACGGGTACGTCCCGATCTGATACCCGTTCAACTCACCGCCCCGCTTGGCGTCGAACGGAACCAGCGTGACAAGCGAGATCTCGCGCAGCGTCGCGCCCCGCGTCCAGTTGCCCTCCAAATCCGGCGTCCACGCCGCCAGCCGCAGCGTCTCGAGTCCAGCCTTCTGCGGCGCGACGAGCGTTCCGGCCGCGTCCATCGGCGCCGACTGTCCGTCGCCCAACTCCCAGCGCAGCACCTGACCCCGATCCGCCGCCGTCAACTCGTCCAGCCCCGGCGCGGTCGCCGCGAAGTTCAACTTCTGACCGGGCAACGCCGTGACCATCGCCGCGTAGCGACCCATCGTCGCGCCGTCCAGATGCAGCGTGACGGCGCCGGTCGTGAGCGAGCGGGCCGCCCGAACGGTGGCCGAGACAACCGGCGCCAGAGCGGCGGCAACCGGGGCAGCAGCGGTCGGGACGAGGCGGGCAATCGGCGAGGCGAGGCGCGAAACGAGGCCGAGCGGATCGACCAGCGAGGCGAGCTGATGACCACCGGCGAAGGCCGGGGTCGAGCCGGAGAGGAGTTGCGGCAGCGAAAGACCACCGACGAGGGCGGTAGCGGTCAGGGCGGTGCGGAGCTGGGTCGTACGCATCGGACCTCGCGTTCTGGTGAACAGCACGCTCGACGGATCAGCCATCGGTCGAGCACCGGAGAAGCGACTATCTATTGCAAGGTCGGTGCCAGCTTATCGCCCCACAGCGACTTATATTAAAGACGCGCGCGCGAGTAAACCCGATGGTCCCATCTTTGTGCGAGGCCGTCGGCTGCGGTGCCGATCCGACCGGAACGGCTTGCAGAGCGACAGATGAATCAGACCGAGACAGCGATGAGCGATACGAATCAGGTGATCCAGGACTTTGCCAGTCAGGAATATGCCTACGGCTTCATCACCGACATCGAGACCGACGAGGTGCCGAAAGGGCTGTCGGAGGAGACGATCCGGCTGATCTCGTCGAAGAAAGGCGAGCCGGAGTGGCTACTCGCGTGGCGGTTGAAGGCGTACCGCAACTGGCTGAAGATGACCGAGCCGCATTGGCCGAACGTGACGTACCCGCCCATCGACTACCAAAACATCACCTACTACTCGGCGCCCAAACAGACGATTGCCCCGCAGAGCCTGGACGAGATCGACCCAGAGTTGCTGGCGACCTACGAGAAGCTCGGCATCTCGCTCCGCGAACAGGAGCGTCTGAGCGGGATCGCGGTCGATGTGGTGTTCGATTCGGTCTCGGTCGCGACGACGTTCAAGGGCAAACTGGCCGAGATGGGCATCATCTTCTGCTCGTTTTCCGATGCCGTTCGCGAGCACCCCGAGCTGATTCGGCAGTATCTCGGTTCGGTCGTCCCGGCGACCGATAACTTCTTCGCCGCGCTCAACTCGGCCGTCTTCACCGATGGCTCGTTCTGCTATATCCCGAAAGGCGTCCGCTGCCCGATGGAGCTTTCGACCTACTTCCGCATCAACGCGGCCGGGACGGGACAGTTCGAGCGGACGCTGATCATCGCCGAAGAAGGCTCGACCGTCTCGTACCTCGAAGGCTGCACCGCGCCCAAGCGCGACGAGAATCAGCTTCACGCCGCCGTCGTTGAACTCTACGCGCACAAAGACGCGACGATCAAGTACTCGACCGTGCAGAACTGGTATCCCGGCGACAAGAACGGGCAGGGCGGGATCTACAACTTCGTCACCAAGCGCGGCAAGGCCGCCGGGGCGAACTCGAAGATCTCGTGGACGCAGGTCGAAACCGGCAGCGCGATCACGTGGAAGTACCCAAGCTGTCTGCTCGAAGGCGACAACTCGGTCGGTGAGTTCTACTCGGTCGCCCTGACGAACCACATGCAGCAAGCCGATACGGGGACCAAAATGATCCACATCGGCAAGAACACCAGTTCGACCATCGTCTCGAAGGGGATCTCGGCCGGTCGCGGACAGAACTCGTATCGCGGTCAGGTCAAGATCATGAAGGGCGCGACCGGGGCACGGAACTACTCGCAATGCGATTCGCTGCTGCTCGGCGACAAGTGCGGCGCCCACACGTTCCCGTACATCGACGTGCGGAACACCAGTTCGACCGTCGAGCACGAGGCTTCGACCTCGAAGATCGGCGAGGACCAGATCTTCTACTGCAAGCAACGTGGGCTCTCGGCCGAGGACGCCGTCAGCATGATCGTCAACGGCTTCTGCAAGGAAGTCCTGCGCGAGCTGCCGATGGAGTTCGCCGTCGAAGCGCAGAAGCTGCTCGGCATCTCGCTCGAAGGCTCGGTCGGCTGACCCCGGTCAGAGCGCGACCCAATCCCTCTCCGGTGCGGCCGGCGTTCAGCGCGGCGCCGCACCGTTTCCATCTGCAAACCGACGTTCATCAGACGACAACCAACACGCCTGTATGCTTGAGATCAAGAATCTGCACGCCTCGGTCGCCGGGACCGAGATCCTGCGCGGGATCAACCTGACCGTCCTGCCGGGCGAGGTCCACGCGATCATGGGTCCGAACGGTTCGGGCAAGAGCACGCTCGCTGGCGTGCTGGCCGGGAAATCCGACTACGAGATCACCGAAGGGTCGGTCACGTTCAACGGGATGAATCTGCTCGACATGGAGCCGGAGGAGCGGGCGCGCGAGGGCGTGTTTCTCGCGTTCCAGTACCCGGTCGAGATTCCCGGCGTGAACAACATGTACTTCCTCAAAGCGGCCGTCAACGCGATCCGCAAGCACCGGGGCGAGGAGGAACTCGACGCCGTCGATTTCCTCCAACTCGTCAAGGAAAAAATGAAGCTCGTCGAGATGGATCAAGGGCTGCTCAACCGCCCGGTCAACACCGGCTTCTCCGGCGGCGAGAAGAAGCGGAACGAGATCTTCCACATGGCCGTGCTCGACCCGAAGCTCGCCATTTTGGATGAAACCGACTCGGGCCTCGACATCGACGCGCTGCGGGTCGTCGCTGGCGGCGTCAACGCGCTGCGCTCGCCGGAGCGGGCGACCATCGTCGTGACGCACTACCAGCGGCTGCTGAACTACATCGTGCCCGACATCGTCCACGTCCTGGTCGATGGCCGGATCGTCCGCAGCGGTCCGAAGGAGTTGGCGCTGGAGCTCGAGGCGAACGGCTACGCGCCCGCCGCCACCCTTCAATCGACCCGGAGCTGACCGTTCGACCTATGGCACAGACGACCCTTTCGACCGATTACCTCGCCACGCTCGACCAACTCGCGGCCCGCTTACCCGCGCTCACCGAGCTGCGCACCGCCGCCCGCGCCGCCTTCCACGACGCCGGGCTGCCGACCGTCGAACTCGAGGACTGGCGCTTCACCAACATCGCCGCCCGGCTATTGCGGCTCGAGTTCGTCGCCCCGACGGCCGACGCGGCGGCTCAGTCCGACGCCGTCGAGACGTTCTCGCTCGGCGGACTGGCCTCGTCGCGGCAACTCGTCTTCATCGACGGCGCGTATCGGTCCGACCTCTCGGCGGCGGAGAATCTGCCCGCCGGCGTCACGCTGACCGGGCTGGCCGACGCGCTCGGCTCGCAGCCGGAGTTGGTCACGTCGCTGCTCGGCAAGTACGCCCCGTTCGAGAATGCGCCGGAAGCCGCGTTCGTCGCGCTGAACACGGCCGGGTTCACCGACGGCGCGTTCCTCCACGTCCCCAACGGCGTCGTGGTCGAAGGCCCGATTCATCTGCTCTACCTAACGACCGGCGCGGCGACGACGGCCGTTCACCCGCGCACGCTGATCGCGCTTGGCGAGCACGCGCAGGCGTCGGTGATCGAGTCCTACGCCGGTCCCGACGGCGCGGCGTACCTGACCAACGCCGTGAGCGAGATCGTGCTCGGCCCGGCCGCCGTGCTCGATCACTACCGGTTGCAGCGCGAGGGCAACCAAGCGCTGTTCGTCCACACGCAGCACATCCATCAGGACCGGGCGAGCGCTTTTTCGACCCACACGCTGTCCATCGGCAGCGCGATGACCCGCAACGACGTGTACGCGACGCTCGCCGGCGAGGGAATCGATTGCGTGCTCGACGGGCTGTACATGCCGACCGGCAAGCAACACGTCGATAACCACACGACGATCAACCACGCCGCGCCGCATTGTCGCTCGTTCGAGATCTACAAGGGCATCTTGGACGATCAATCTCGCGGCGGCTTCAACGGGAAGATCTTCGTCCAGCCCGACGCGCAGAAAACCGACGCCAAGCAGACCAACCAAACGCTGTTGCTCTCCGACGACGCGCAGCTCGACACCAAGCCGCAGCTCGAGATCTTCGCCGACGATGTCCGCTGCACCCACGGCGCGACCATCGGCCAGCTCGACCAGAACCACCTGTTCTATCTCCGCGCCCGTGGGATCGGCCCGACGCTCGCTCGGCAGATGCTGATTCACGCCTTCGCCGCCGAAGCGCTCGAGCGGATGAAGCTCGAACCGCTGCGGACGTATCTCGACGACATCCTGTTCGCGCATCGGCCGAAAGAGCTGTTCGTCGAGCTATCTGAACCCGTTTCCCTTGATTTGGCAACGCCATGAGCCGTGAGTGGGTGACGTTCGAGCGCGACTGCGACGGGATCGAGATTCCGAGCGGCCGGCCGATCACGATGACGAACGGCA
>JBBSVG010000019.1:0-11594 GCA_038233775.1 Bacteroidota bacterium
GGTCGGCCCAGTGCGCGTCGTCGATCACGATGACGAAAGGCAGCCAAGCGCTGTTGACGCAAGCGCTCGGCGGGTCGTACACCGTGATGACTGACCGAGGTCAGATGGCCCGGATCGCCGGGCAGGACGCCGACGCCATCGGCAAGCTGCCGACCGAATCGGCGGTCGACCAGTCGGGCGAGCAACTCGATCACGACGAGGTCGAGGCGCGGGTCTGGCGACAGCTTCGCACCTGCTACGACCCGGAGATTCCGGTCAACATCGTCGATCTCGGGCTGGTCTATTCGTGCGACCTGATCCCGCTCGACGGCGGCGGCTACCGCGCAGCGGTCGTGATGACGCTGACGGCGCCCGGCTGCGGGATGGGCGAGTTCTTGAAGCGCGACGTTGAGGACAAGCTCGCCGCCATCCCCGGCATCGAGCAAGTGGCCGTCGAGCTGACGTTCGAGCCGACGTGGGGCCGCGAGATGATGAGCGAAGCCGCCCGGTTGCAACTCGGGATGATGTAGCACCTTTGGTTGAGCCGTGAAACCTGCGGATCGCCCGATCCGACAGCGGGATCGCGTTGGAGCATCTGAGCCGAAGCAGAGGGTTTTCCGCATTCCAATGAGGGGCGCACCACCGGTCGAGTGGATGCGCCCTTCGTTGTAATGAACCCGCTTTGGGGTTGCATCGTCCGGTTCAAACGCCTATCTTCTCGATATCTGCGTCTTATCTTTGTCTCCCCTCCCCATCTGTTCTATCCCCCGGAGGTCTCATGCATTGTTCGTCTCGCGCCCTCATCTTGCTGGCGCTCGGCTCCCTCGCGGGCGCCATCCCGGCTGGCGCCCAGCAGAAGCAGGGGCCTCAGCCCCGACCGCTGGCCGGTTCGCCGCCGCACACCGTCGAGCGCTACCCGTCCGTCCAGTCCTACCTCCAGGCGCACCCGGCCACCGGCTCGCTCTGGTCCCGAACCGTCAAGGGCGCGCCTGCCCAGCCGGTCGCCTTGCCGCGAGCGACGACAGCGCCGACGCTGGTCCGCACCGACGGTCAACCGGCCGGGTTGAAGCCGCTGCCGACCGACGGTTCGCTCCGCATCGAGCGGGCGCCGAACGGCTCGGTTCGCTGGCTGCGGTTGCAGCCAGGCAGCCTCAACAGCAAGGGCACGCCGACGCAGACCGCGCTGGCCGCGCTCGAGAGCGAACGGGGTGAGATGCGGCTGACCGATCCGGTCAGCGAGCTACACCTGACCGCGACCGAGACCGACGCGCTCGGGTCGAGCCACCTGCGCTACGAGCAGTTCTACGCTGGCATCCCGATCTGGAACCGCGATCTCTACGTCCATCTCGACGCGCAGGGTCAGCCGTACCTGATCAACGGCAGCTACGAGCCGACGCCGACCGGCGACGTGCAACTGACGGCCGCGCTCTCCGAAGGCGACGCGCTGGTTCGGGTCGAATCGGCGCTGCGGACGGCGGGCCGTTGGAACCCGGTCCCGGCTCAGGTGGCCGACCGGGTCGGGCTGAGCGCGCCGACGACCGAGTTGGTGCTCTACCCGACGGCCGGGCGCGGCCTCCGACTGGCCTACGACGTCACGCTCCATCCGAACTTGATCGAGTGGGTGACGGTGGTCGTCGATGCCGCCACCGGCGAGACGCTGACCCAGATCGACCGCCATTGCTCGCTCAACCCCAACGCCCCGCTCGTCTCGGCGCCGACCGTCTCGGCCGCGTCGCTCCAACCGGCGGCCGACCCGACCGGCACGCTGGCCGGCGCGTTCGGCAACGGTTCGGGCACGGACCTCAACGGCAAGACGCAGCAGTTCCGCGTCTGGAACAACGGCTCGGGCACCGCCTACAGCCTGTGGGACTTCGGCAACTTCAACCTCGCCGGGTCGCAACTGCCGGAGAAAATGGCTGGCGGTTCGACGGTCCTCTCGGCAGAGAACCACGACCAGAGCAAAACCCTGACGCTCGCCCAGATCACCTCAACAAACGGGACGTGGACCGAGCGCGCCGGCGTTTCGGCCAGTGTCAACGCCAAGATCGCCTACGACTACTACAAGAGCACCTTCGGTCGCAAGGCCATCGACGACAAGGACGAGTATCTGATCTCCGTCATCCATGTGACCAACAACAGCCAGTCGATGGACAACGCTTACTGGAACGGTCGGCAGATGATCTACGGCGACGGCGCGACAGCGTTCAAGCCGCTCGCCGGCGGACTCGACGTGGCGGGCCACGAGATGACCCACGGCGTCGTCCAGAACACGGCCAACCTCGTCTATCAAGACCAGCCGGGCGCGCTGAACGAGTCGTTCGCCGACGTGTTCGGCGTGATGATCGACCGGGGCAACTTGACGATGGGCGAGGAGATCATGCAGCCCGGCAAGGGAATCGCGCTGCGTGACCTGGAGAACCCGGCCAACCCGAACGTGCTCTCGCCGCAGCCAGCCACGATGGCGCAGTACAACCGGACGACCCAGGACAACGGCGGCGTCCACATCAACTCCGGCATCCCGAACAACGCGGCGGCCCGGATCATCAAGGCCATCGGTCGCGAGAAGACCGAGCAGATCTACTACCGCGCGTTGAGCAAGTACCTGACGCGCAACAGCCAGTTCATCGACTGCCGCAACGGCATCGAGCAGGCGGCCACCGATCTGCACGGGGCCAACAGCGCCGAAGTCGCCGCCGTCCGGGCAGCCTTCGACGCCGTCGGGATCACGGCTGGCTCGGGCACGCCGCCGCCGGGCAATGACGTCCCGCCGGTGACGGGCGGCGTCTCGTCGGTCGCTTTCCGCACCGCCTCGGGCGCCATCGGCACGCTCAACATGACGACCGGCGTGGCGAGTCTCTATCCGAACGCCAAAGCGCGCGTGTCGCAGAACGGCACCGAAGGGTCGCAGCTCAGCGCCCCTGACGACGGTGGTCGGATCTGGTACATCGACCCCAGCCGCCACCTGAGCGCCATCGATACCCGCACCGGCGTGGTCGGCAGCTTCTCCACGGTGAAGATCGCCGCCGACGGCGACCTGTGGAACGTGGCGATCTCGCCAGACGAGAACTACGCCGTCATCGTCTCGGCCTACGACAACGATCCGACGCTCTATATCTTCAACGGCCAGTCGCTGTCGGAGATCGCGTTGCTGCCGGAAACGAGCCAGCAGGGGATTCAGGACCACAGCATCCAGTATCCCGATGCGATCTCGTGGTCGCCGAACAACAGCCAGCCGAAGATCGCGTTCGACGCGTACAGCGTGATTCAAATCGGCAATGTCCAGACGGATTACTGGAGCATGTACGAGATCGACTTCGCCCGAAGCAAGATCTACGGTCTTGTCTCAGCTCAACCGGACGGCGTGAACATCGGCAACATCGTCTATAGCCACACGAACCCCGATCTGATCGCCTTCAATGTCTTCGAGAGCGGCAGTCAGGACGTGTATCTGGCGAACTTCGACACCGGCGAGCAGGGCAAGCTCGATCTGCCGTCGTACCAAGTCACCGACTCCGAGCGACCGAGCTTCTCACCGGACGACCGGAAACTCGTCATGGCAAGACCGGCAACCCAATCGCTGCTGTTCTACGATCTGACGGCCAACTCGAACGCGCTCTCGGGAGTAACATTCAACCAGCCGCTCTACAGCCCGCACTGGTTCGTCATCGGCGGCACGGTCGCCGTGGAGGATCGGGCCGACTCGAAGCCGAGCGATTTCCGTCTGCTGCCCGCCGCGCCGAACCCGTTTAATCCAACGACAGCGATTAGCTATCAGCTGTCAACTGTCAGCCAGGTCAAGCTGGAGATCTTCGACGCGCTCGGTCGTCGGGTCCACACGCTGGTCGATGAAACCAAGTCGGCCGGTGCCTATACGGCAACGTTCGACGCCGCCGGGCTGCCGAGCGGGATGTACCTCGCACGGCTGACCGCTGGCGGTCGCAGCCTGACCCAGCGGCTGACACTGCTCCGCTGAGGCTTGCCGCTGAAGAGACGAGGGCGCGGCTCCTGAGCATCGGAGCCGCGCCCTCGTTGCGTTGAAACGGCGTGCGATCAGTAGAAGAACACTTCCGTGCCGAGCGGCGTCATGTCGTAGATCTTCGTCAGATCGGCCTGACCCAGCCGGACGCAGCCGTGGGTGACGCTCTTGCCGAGCAGCGCTTCAGCCTTCGTTCCGTGGAGCGCGTAGCCATCGCCCAAGTTGAGCCGGAACGCGCCGAGTTCGCCGGTGTACGACCGCTGTCGGGTGCCGAGCGGCGGAATCACGACGCTGCCGCCGGCGACGATCAGCTTGTTCTGCGGAAACGGCGTCGCCGAGCCGTCGGGCGCCAGCCGAACGACTTCGGTGTCCTGCACGGCGATAACCGGTCGGCCGCTGCCGAGCGCACTCGGCTCGCCGGTGGCGGCGTCGATCACGGTGCCGCGACCCATGAGCACCACGCCGCGCCCCTTCTTCTTGGCTTCCTCGACGAAATACCAGTCAGGCGGACGCCACAGCGGCGCGACTTCCTTCGACAGCACGACGCGGCGGCCGCGAGGCGTCTCGAACTTCCACTGCCGACCCTTGCCCTGCAAAACGGTTCCCTTTCCGGTCGAACAAACCGCGCGGTAGATGATCGAGTCGCCCCGATGCACAGCAACTTGGTTCTCGGCGACCGAGACGACGATGTACAGGCTGTCGTCGGTTCCGCCCTGCAAGAGTTGGTCGTAGGAACTGTATTTCGCCCGAAGCGTATCGACGCCGCCGGACATCCGAGCGACGAGCGAGTTGACCGTTTCCTCGGTCTGCCCAAGCACGATCTCGTTGGCCGCCAGTTCGTAGCGGAGCTTGTCCACCCGACGGGCGGCAAAGACGAGCCACGCCGTCGCGGCGACGATCAGCGCCGCGAACAGCGAGATCATCCCGCGATGCGCCCGCCACAGCCGGTAGCCCGGATCTTCCGTCAACCCATCCAATGCGACTGTGGTCATGAATGGTCCCTCCGCTCGCCCGTCGTACCGACGCTGTGCGGCGCTTTCGACGGGTCGCTGTAAATAAACACCTTGGTGCCGACCTTGACCGTCTCGAACAGCGCCTTCAGGTCCGCCTCGGGCGCCTCAAACGAGCCGGGATACGGCTGCGTCAGCGGCGAACTCTCGACCGGCGGCGAGTGGATGACGATGTTCTCGCCCAAAAACAGGACGTAGCGACCCAAGCCGCCCGTAATGCGCGGCCGAACGTCGGGCACCGCTTTGCCGTGGAGCGTGTAGAGCCAGTCCGGCACCTGCCACTCGACGTTGCGACCGACCTTCTCGACGACAAACGGGCCGCGCGGGACGATGAATGTGTAGCGCTCGCCGCCGGGCACCTGCACCGTCGTGTCGGCGCCGAGCCGGAGCTTGACCGCCCGCAGCGTCTTGTCGTTGAACTCCAGATACAGCGTCGAGTCGGACAGATCAATGGCGAGGTGCGTTCCGTCGGCTTTGGTCGAGGCGAGCTTGGTTTCCATCTCGTCGAGCTGACCGGCGAGCATCAGCCGGTCCTGCTGTAGCGACATCAGCTGCGCCTTCTGCTGCTGATCGGTCGCGGTGAGCTGACCGTTCAGCGCGCTGACCTGACGACCAATCCGGGTGCCCCAGACGGTCATCGCAACGGCGCTGACCACGGTCAGAACGAGCAACCCGACGAGCAACCCGAACAATCGGGGCGCACGTCGGCGGAAAGCATGGAGTCGGGACATAGGGATCGATTGGAGAAGCCGGACGCGACTGACAGTCAGGCGAATCAACTGGATTTTGTTCAACCGCCGTGCCGCAAGCGACCGGGCGGACTCAGCGGCGGCGCAACCAAGTCTCGGGATTCTGCGCAGCGCGCCGCTTCCAGACCTCGAAATGGACCGCATCGTCGGCCCGGCCGACCGGGTCGCCGGCCTTCAAACGGGCGCCTTCTTTGACCAGCACTTGGTCGAGACTGGCATAAACCGTCTTGTACCCGTCGCCGTGCGAGACGATGACGACCGAGCGGTAGCCGGCGATGAACGTCACCATCAGCACCTCGCCCGGCGAGACGGCCCGAACGACCGATCCGTCGGCGACGGACAGGTCGAGCCCATTGTTCGGGTGCGCGGTGCCGAGCACCGGATCGGTGTTCAACCCGAACTTCGCCGTGACGACGCCGCTGGTGACCGGCCACGGCAGGCGGCCGCGATTGCCGGTGAACGAGGCCGCATCGACCGATTCGTAGTCGGCCGGCAGGTCGGCCGCAGCGGTCATCTCGACCCGCGTCGGTCCCTCAGCTACCGGCTCGGCGACTGGTTCGGGCGGCTCGGCCAGCGGCCCGACCGGCCCCTCGGCGACCGGATCGGCTGCCGCCGAAATTGGTGCGGTTGCGCCCGAGGCCGGTTGCGGCCGACCGGCGTCGGCGGTCTGTGGGTCGGTTTGCTGCCGAGCCTGCGCCGCTGCTTGCTGCCGCTGCCGGTCGAGTGCCGCTGCACGCCGGACAATTTCGACCTGTCGCGCCTTCTCGGCCGCCTCGGCGACGGCCCGTTTCCGAGCCGCTTCGACTGCGGCCAACCGCGCCTGCTTGCGGCGGCGGACGCGGGCCGCTTCCTCGCGCGCCTCAAGCTCGTCGATCAGGTTCGTTAACTGCGCCGCCTGCTGCTGCTGCGCGGTCAGTTCCGACTGATAGCGCGTTTGGTCGCTTCGCACCGCTGCCAACGCCGTCTGTCGCTCGGTCTGTTTGGCTGCAAGTCCGGCCTCCTCGCGCTGCTTCTCGTCGAGCACCTGACGCCGCGCCCCAAGCCGCTCGGCCAGCGCCGCCCGCTCGGCTGCGACGGTTGCCCGCTGCTCGTTGACCTCGGTCAGCTTCGCCCGACGCTCAGAGGTGAACCGGCGCAGGTATTCGACCCGCACATACGATTGGTTGAGCGATTGGGCCGTCAGCACCCGTTCGAGATCGGTCTGCCGACCGCTCTTGTACACGCCGGTCGCATAGCGTGCATACTGCTGCTGCACGAGCTTGAGTTGCGTCTCGGCCGAGTCGAGCGCCCGTTCTTTCGACAGAATGTCGGCCTCAATGTGCCGCGATTCGGTCTGTAGCGTGCGGACGAGTTCCTCGACCAGCGTTTGCCGGCGACCGAGTTCAGTCAGCGTCGCAAGGGTCGCGCTGGCGGTCGATTGCGACGTTTTCAGCCGCGTCTCGGTTCGACGAATCTGTGAGCGGAGGTCGGCCAGCCGCTTCTCGGTCGCCCGGCGATCCTCGCTCGGTGCGGCAACGGTCGGCTTGGCGGCTCGCCGGGGCGCGGGCGTCGGCGTGGCGGCAGGTCGGGTGGCCCGGCGCGTCTGCCGCGCGGTTGGTTTCGGCGTGGGTTTCGGCGTCGGACGGACGCTTGGTCGCCGGGGCGCCGGCGTTCGGGTCGGGTGCGGGCGGTCCGCTGGCGTCCAACCGGCCACAACCGGAATGGCGGTCAGCAGACAGCAAACGGCGAGCAGGAGGCGGAAAAATCGCGTCATCGGCGTCAGAAGGTGCGTTCGATCCGGTGAGCGTCGTCGGGGATGCGCGGCTGGAGGCGCAGCGGTCGGCGGTTCAGTTCGACCGAGGTGTAGGTCACATCGACCCGCGTCTGCCGGCCCGGCGCGTCGAGCCGAATCTGTCGCGGCAGGATGACGCCGGGCTGCGGCTCGTCGAACTCGGAAAAGGTTGCGGTCAGAATCGTCGAGTCGGCCCGACTCAGCACCAGCGAGCGGACGGCCAGCGTGCGGCGGTCGAGCGTGTAGCGGCGCGTGGTCGAGTCGGCGCGGGCGGCGGGATAGACGACGGTGATCGTCGAGTCGCGGCCGAGCGTCAACAGGGCGCGGGGATCGACTGGCGGCGCGGCCAGTCCGGTCAAAAGGTCGATCAGATCGGCGAACGCGACCGGGACGCCGAGCAGCCGCGACACCGCCTCGGGCGTGTAGCCGCCGAGCGTCAGTTCGTTCTGGATGCGGTTGTACACGAACACCGAATCGGGCGTCGCCAGCCCCTCGCCGACCGTCAGGCCGAACGCGGCGAGCTTCAGATAAACCGAATCGGGTCGCGCGATCCGCAGCGTCACGCCGACGGAGCGGTCCTGCTGGGGCGAGCGCACGGCGATCACCGCGTCGCCAGTGAACGTTTTGATGGCCGTCCGACGAGCGAAAAAGGTCGAATCGAGCGTCGCAAGGCCGTTGACCGCAGTCACACGGCTCGAAACGATGGCCCGGCTCGAGCCGCACCCGGCGACGACGAGGGCGAGGAGCGACAGCAGCAGAAAACGCTTCACGGGTGGGCGAGTTTTCGTTCGAGGGAAGCGCGACCCGGCGCCCGGCGCAGCGCCTCGGTCCACAGTCGGCGGGCATCATCGGCGCGGCCTTGCCGGTCGTAGATGTCGCCCAAATGCTCGGTCACGACGGCCGAGCCACCGTGCTCAAGCGAGCGCTGAATCAGGGCAGCGGCCTCGTCCAGCTTGCCGAGCTTGAACAGCGCCCAGCCGAGCGTGTCGAGATACGACGGGTTGGTCGGCTCCTGATCGACGGCGCGGCGGGCCATCTGCGCGGCACGGTCGAGTTGCACGTCGCGCTCGCTCAGACTGTATGAAAAGTTGTTCAGCAGCAGCGCGTCGGTCGAGTCGGCGGCCAGACCGCGCTCGAATACCCGCTTCGAGTCGTCGTAGCGACGGGCTTTTTCGTAAGCGGCGGCCAACCGGGTGCAGACATCGACGACGAGCGGCGACTCGGCCTTGTTCGAGCGGAGCACGCTTTCGAGCGCCTCAGTTCCGGTCGAGTCGTGACCGAGTTGCAGATGGGCGAAGCCGCGAAAGAACATCAGTTGCGGCGTGCCCGGCACGGCAACGACGGCGGAATCCATCGCCGAGGCGAGCGGCGCCCAGCGCTCTCGGGTCGAGAGCGTCAGGCCGAGCCGAACCCAGCCGTCGGCGAACGCTGGGGCGAGTTCTGTCGTCCGGCGAAACCCAGCCTCAGCGGCAGGCAAATCGTGTCGGGTGAAATCGAGCAGGGCGAGAAAAAACGAGCCGCGATAATCGGCCGGATCGCGGTCGCGGACGATGCGGAACAGGTCGCGGGCCAACTCGGCGGCGGAGCTGTCGGTCTGCGCCCGGTCGAACAGTCGCCCGGCGACGGCCAACCGCTCGTCGGTCGTCAGCGTCGGCAGCTCGATGGCACGACGCACGAGCGCTTCGGCCTCTTGGGTCCGACCCTGTGCGCCGTAGATCCCGCTCAACGCGCTCAACGATTGCAGATCGCCGGGCTTTCGCTGCAACAGCGTCTCCAGCAGCGACGCGGCTCGGTCCGGCTGACCGCGCTCGCTCAACAGTTCGGCCAGCGCCCGAACAAGCGGCTCAGCCGACGGATCGAGCCCGACCATCGTCTCGAGCGTCTCGACCGCCGCCGTCTTGTCATCACTCGCGAGCTGCAACTGGTAGAGCGGATAGAGCGCATCGAGCGACGGCCCGAACCGATCCACGACCTTTCCGTAGGTTGCCCGAGCGGCGGCCGACTGGCCCTGCTGCCGCTGCAACTCGGCGACGGTGAACAGCGCCCCGGCGTCATCGGGATCGAGCCGAACTGCCGCTTGGTAGGCCGCGAGCGCGCCGGGCACGTCGCGGGTCGAGAGGAGCACGTCGCCGAGCGCCGTGTGGAACAGCGGCTGGCCGGGACCGAGCTGAACGGCCAGTTCCGCCTCCCGTTGCGCCGGACCGAGTGCGCCCTGCGCCGCGTACGTTTCGCTGAGCGCGTGGTGGATCGCAGGCTCGTCGGGCGCCAACCGAACGGCATCGAGGTACGCGACGAGCGCTTGCGGCAGATCGCCACGCAGCGCCCAGAGCGCCCCATCGGTGTAGCGCGACTCGGCCGTCACCCGTGGCGAGCGCCCAGCCATCGCCCGGCGCAGGCTGTCGAGCCGCGCATCGACGGCCACCGGGCGGACGGGCGCAACCGGGCGACTGCCCGCGCAACCGGCGAGCAGCAACGGGACGATCAGCCAAAAAAACAACCTGCGACTCATGGGCGCTCACCGCCGTCGGGGCCGTAAAAGACGACCCAGGTTTGAAAATCGTCGCTGAACTCGACGAACCGGTGCTCGGCGCCAGCCGGGACGAACAGCACATCGCCCGGACCGAACGGCTGGCGCTCGCTGCCGAGGGAAAACGTGCCGCTGCCCGAGACGACGATGTACAACTCGTCCTGCCGATGCGGCGTTTGCTCGTCTTGGCCGCGAGGCGCATACAGTTCGACCGACAGCGTCCCGCGCTGGGCCATCTGGACGAACCGCAAGCCGTGCTCGGGCAGGCGGGCGGCGGCATCGGCCGTCGTCAGGCGGAATCCATCCGGTTTGGTCATCGGTTCCCCCTGTCAAGATTCCTGCCCACGGCCCCATCGGGCCGCAGCGCCGCCCAAACCCGTATCTTGCGGCCTGTTGCCCGCCGACCGTCCACTGGACCCGCTCCCGATGCACCCCACGCAGGACACTCGACCCGCCGGCCTGGAGATCCGCGATCTCGTCGTCCGCTACGGCGAGCGGCGGGCGGTCGATGGCGTCTCACTCTCGGTCGCGCCCGGCGCCTTCGTCACGCTGCTGGGTCCATCCGGCTGCGGCAAGACGACGCTCTTGCGGGCGGTGGCCGGATTCGAGCCGGTCGCCTCGGGCTCGATCTTGCTCGACGGCGAGCCGCTCGACGGGCTGCCGCCGGAGAAACGGCCGACGGCAATGGTGTTTCAGACCTACGCGCTGTTTCCGCACCTCTCGGTCGCCCAAAACGTCGCCTTCGGCCTCGAATCGCAACGCCGACCGAAAGCCGAGATCGAGGCGCGGGTCAAGGAAGCGCTCGCGCTGGTCCAGTTAGGCGACCGGGCCGACACGTCGGTGACGGCGCTCTCCGGTGGACAGCAGCAGCGGGTGGCGCTGGCCCGAGCCGTCGTCACGAGGCCGCGACTGCTGCTGTTCGACGAGCCGCTGTCGAACCTCGACGCTGCGTTGCGCGAGGAAACCCGAGTCGAGTTGCGCCGGCTGCACGAGCGGACCGGGATTACGTCGCTCTACGTCACGCACGATCAGGCCGAGGCGCTGGCGCTGGCCGACCAATTGGCGGTGCTGCGCGATGGCCGGTTGCAGCAGGTCGGTCCACCGGTCGAGGTGTACCGGCACCCGAAAACGGCGTTCGTGGCGAGTTTTCTCGGCCGCGCGACGGTCCTGCCGGCCGAGGTGGTGGATTCACAGACCGTTCGGCTGGGCGCCGAGCTAACCGTCGAGGTAGCCGGTCTGCCGGATTCGGCGGCGAGATCGGTCGCGCTCGCCATCCCGCCGGAGGCCGTCCGCATCGGCTCGGGTCCGCTGGTCGGCACCGTCGTCTCGGTCCAGTTTCTCGGCGCGACAACCGACGTGACGCTCGATCTCGGCCTCGGCCAACCGCTCCGGGCGCTGATGCTGGGCAGCGGAACGCCGCCAACCGTCGGCGAACGGGTGTCGTTCGCGCTCGACACCGACCGGCTGACGTCGCCGCTGGTCGAGGAGCGCGTGCTCGACAGTGACGAGACCTTCCCCCACCTCTACGGCCCACTGAACCCCGACGCCGTGATCGACACGGTGCCCCTCGACGGCCACGCAA
>JBBSVG010000020.1:0-11461 GCA_038233775.1 Bacteroidota bacterium
AACGTCCTCGCCCGACCGACCCGGCAGATACCGGTCGTCGGTCGCCTGATGCGCGATCTCTCGTTCGCCGTGACGGCCGACGGCGGCGTGGTCAGCAACCAATTTTCCAGTTCGGTTTCGGGCGATCTCGATCCGTTGCGACAAGATCCGTCCGGCCGCGACCCGCAACTTGATTATATCGACTACGGCTTTGTCGGCGAACTTGGTCTCGCGGTCGGCTACGCGCCAACATTCCCCGAGTGGCGCTACGGCCGCTACGTCAGCGACATCTTGGGCGATCTGCGGATGGAACTGCGGCTGCCGCTCTGGCTCAGCGACCCGCGTCCGGGCGAGTCGAATTGGGCCGGACGGGCGTTCTTCACCGTCAACCGGGCGTTCTGATGGGCGCCGCCGTCTCGATTGTGCTGCCGACGCTGAACGAGGCGAAGCTGCTCGGCGCGACGCTCGCGCAGTTTCCGCCCGAGTTGCGCCGGATGCTCGGGCTCGAACTCATCGTCTCGGACGGCGGCTCGACCGACGACACGCTCGCAATTGCGGCCACCGGCGCCGACCGCGTCGTCCGGCACGACGGCGGCTCGCGGCAGACCATCGGCGCCGGGCGCAACGCCGGGGCGAAAGCGGCAACCGGTGACGTGCTGATCTTCCTCGACGCCGACGCCCGGCTGCCCGATCCGGCTCGGTTCATCCGCACGATGGCCGAGCAACTCGACCGGCCCGGCGTCTCGGCGGCGACGTGTCCAGTCCACATCGCGCCCGCCGAGCGGATTCTGAGCGACCGGATTTTCCACCCGCTGAACAACGGCTACATCCAGCTGATGAACCGGTTGGGCTTCGGGATGGGACGCGGCGAGTGCCAAGCGCTGCGCCGCGAGCGGTTCAACGACCTCGGCGGCTACGACGAAAAGCTCGTCGCCGGCGAAGATTACGACCTGTTCCGCCGCGCCCGCAAGCTCGGCCGGATCGCGTTTGCCCGCGACCTCGTCGTCTATGAATCGCCGCGACGCTACCGACAACTCGGCTACCCGAAGGTCGTCGCGACGTGGTGCCTGAACACGCTCGCCATCGTCTGGCTGCGCCGCCCTGTCTCGACCGAGTGGACCCCAATCCGCTGACCCGTTGCCCGGCGGCCGAGCGCCTTTTTCGCCATCTGCCGCCCTCGTTGTGGCTCGCTTTTGGTTGACGCGCTGTCAAATACGACGCAACGTTGATGGCTCGCCTCGGGATACGGCCGAGTGGCAGGAACGTTTAGGATTGGCCGCACGCTTCTGGACAGCAGACGCGACGCACGATCACGATTTTCAGCGGAAAGGAAGCGGTACCCATGATGACCAGAGGCCGATTGGTATCCCTCTCCGGCGCCGTGCTGGGCCTGGGCATCCTCGTCGGGATGCAGATTCGGCCGACCGGTGGCGGCGACAGCTACATCCAGCAGATTCAGAAGTTCAACGAAGTCCTCAGCCTGACCTCGCAGCGCTACGTCGAGAAGGTCGAGACGTCGAAGCTCGTCACCGCCGCCATTGAAGGGCTGCTCGATGAACTCGATCCGCACTCGGTCTATTTCTCCGCCGACGAGCGCAGCGGCGAGGCCGAGCGGTTTCGTGGCGCCTTTGAAGGGATCGGGATCGGCTACGAGGTGGTCAAGGACACGATTCAGGTCGTCCAGGTCATTCCAGGCGGACCGTCGAGCGCCATCGGCTTGCAGACCGGCGACCGGATCGTCAGCATCGACGACTCGTCGGCCATTGGGATCAAGCGCGACGCGGTGCCGGGCAAGCTGAAAGGGCCGAAGGGAACCAAGGTTCGGATCACCGTCGTCCGCCCGTCGGACCGGAACCGGCCGCTTGACTTCACCATCGTCCGCGACAAGATCCCGCTCTATTCGGTCGATACCGGGTTCATGCTCGACGACGTAACCGGCTACGTCAAGATCAACCGCTTCTCCGCGACGACAACGAGCGAGCTGCAGAAAAAGCTCACCGATCTGAAAGCGGCCGGGATGCAGCGACTGGTGCTCGACCTGCGCGGCAACCCCGGCGGCTACCTCGACCAAGCGTTCACCGTCTCGGATGAGTTTCTGGACGCGGGCAAGAAGATCGTCTTCACTCGCGGTCGGCCCGGCGCGATGAACGACGACAAGGATCTGCTCTCGACGGCCGGCGGTCTGTGGGAGAAGCAGCCGCTCGTCGTGCTGATCGACCGCAACTCGGCCTCGGCTTCCGAGATCGTCGCCGGGGCGATGCAGGATCAGGACCGGGCGCTGATCGTCGGCGAAACGTCCTTCGGCAAGGGGCTGGTCCAGAACGAGTTCCCGCTCTCCGATGGGTCGGCCATCCGGCTGACGGTCGCCCGCTACTACACGCCGAGCGGTCGTCTGATCCAGCGGCCGTACGAAGACGGTCGCGACAAGTATTACCAGCAGGTGCTCAGCCGGACCGAGACCATCCCAGAGCGGATCGCTTCGGCCGAGGAAGTCGTCAAGCACGCCTCGGCGCAGGCCGACACGACCGTTGAGGAGTTCCACACCAAAGCCGGTCGCGCGGTTTACGGCGGCGGCGGGATCACACCCGATTTCTTCATCAAGCGCGACACGCTCGGCATCTATGCTGTGAAGGTGTTCAGCAAGGGCTACCTGCTCGACTGGTCGCGCAGTTGGCTTGAGCGCAACGACCGGACGGTGCGGGCCAAGTACGGCAGCGACATCAAGCGGTTCGAGCGCGAGTTCAACTTCTCGGCAGCCGACCTGCAAGCCTTCGTCGCCTACGCTGCCGAGCAGGGCGTCCCGGCCGACCCGACCTCGTTTGCTCGGGACGAGAAGCGGATCGCGACCAACCTGAAGGCGCTCGTCGCCCGAGCCGTCTGGGGCGAAGACGGGTTGTATCAGACCATCGAGCCGACCGACGACGTGGTGGTCGCGGCGCTGACCCTGTTCCCCAAGGCCGAGTCGCTCTCCCGCTACGGCGTTCTGACCCCGCCCCGGCAACGCACGCGAAACTGAGCGACGCGCAACCTCGCTCCGTTGTTGACTTTCAACCATCCCGCCGGCCGGTGCCGACGGGATGGTTTTTTTTCGTCAGCCCCGCGATAGCGTGCGTTGGAAGCAAAACCATCGACTCAAAAGGCCAATATGATCGTTAGGTTAACTTTGCAGTAGTTGTTTAACTCTCATCCTTTCGTTGGATGGTGGAACTTCCATGTCTTGCTTTGGCGCCTGTTTTGAAATGCGCTGAACCGACAGTTGCCTGTTCCGAACAGCCGATTCCTGCCGTATTATCGTTTTGGAAGTGCTTCCAGCGACGGGGGTTGGGCAAACAGGTGGAGGGTCGGGCTCGGCCCGAAAGCGAGGTAAGCGATGCGGTCATCATGGGTGTGGGTCGTGCTCGTCGCGATGACGATGCTAACCGGTTCAGCACAAGCTCAACCGAGCGCGGGCAAGGTCATCGGCAAGGTCGTCGATGCCGTGACGGGCAAACCGGTGCCGGGCGCCTCGCTCGTGCTGGCTGGCGGCGGCGGCGGCGCAGCGGCGGCGACCAACTCGCGCGGCTTCTTCACCATTGTCGATCTGCCTGCCGGTGACTACCGGATGAAGGTCAGCCGCGACGGCTACACACCGATCACCGGGCAGAAGGTCCGCGTCAATGCCAACTACACGACGCGGATGGATGTCTCGCTGCCCAACCCAACCGCGCTGGCCGATCAAAAGAAGCTCGACGACAAGAAGAAGCAGGACGATCTGCTCCGCGCCCAGCAACTCGCAGCGGCGCAGGCCAGCGCGACGGCACCCGGCGCCGTGTCGGCAGCCGACCTGCCGGAGCCGGCCGCCCCGCTCGCCCTCGCCTCGCTCGACCCCAGCCCGGCCACCCCGATCAGCGTGACGCAGGAAGCGATGACCGATCCGCTGCCCGACGAGGAAGAAGCGGCTGCGACCGTCTATACTGAACTGCCGAGCGAGCCGCCACAACTCGACAGCCGCACGCTGAAGGTCGAGATCCCCGAGGTCGCCCGGCAACTCCGCCTCGAAGGCGTGGTTTACGTCCAAGTGACGGTCGAGGCCGATGGCTCAGTCTCCGGAGGCAAGGTTATCCGGGGCGTACCGGGGCTCGAAGAATCGGCGCTCGACGCGATCATGGGCGCCCATTTCACCCCGGCCAAGCAGGGCGGCCAAGCGGTCGCCACCCGAGTCGTGGTCCCGATCCGCTACTCCAAGCGCTGATCGGTCGGCCTTACCCCCGACGGCTTGAGAGGACGGTGCGCTCGCTGCGTGCCGTCCTCTCGCCGCTTGGGGCCGCCAATCGCGCCGCCCGTTGCGAACGGTGCCGCCCGCCCCTTACCTTCCGAACCCGCTGCGCTCCCGTTTCCCGGCTCCGGAAGGCTCTATGATCGTGATGAAATTTGGCGGCACCTCGGTCGAGGATGCGACGGCGATGAACCGGGTGATGGACATCGTCGGCGGCCAGCGGGAGCGGCGACCGGTGGTGTGCGTCTCGGCGGCCAGCGGCGTGACGAACGGGCTGATCCGGCTGGCCCAACTGGCGGTTTCAGGGCGAAAAGACGAAGCGCTTGATCTGGTCGAAGGGCTGAAAATCCGACATCTGGCGATGGTCCCCGATCTGGTCCGCGACGAGGCGCAAGCCGCAACGCTGAACCGGGAGATCGACGGGATCATCGCCGAGCTGCGGAACATCGCGACCGGAATCGCCCTGCTCGGCGAGTTGACCAACCGCTCGCTCGACACGGTCGTCTCGTTCGGCGAGCGGCTCTCGTCGCTGGTGCTCTGCTACGCGATGAACGAGCGCGGCATCCCGACGGATCTGGTCGATGCCCGGCAAGTGCTCGTGACAAGCGATGCCTTCGGCGCCGCCGTGCCGCTGTGGGACGAACTAACGCCCCGGATGCGGGCCAAACTGCTGCCCATCGTCGAGTCCGACCGGGTCGCGCTGACCCAGGGCTTCATCGGCGCAACCAAGGACGGCGTGACGACGACGCTCGGTCGCGGCGGGTCGGATTACTCGGCCGCCATCTTCGGCGCGGCGCTCGAGGCGACCGATATCGAGATCTGGACCGACGTGGACGGCGTGCTGACTGCCGATCCATCGCTCGTGAAAGAGGCCCGGCGGATCGGCGTGATGTCGTTTGCGGAAGCGGCCGAGCTGGCCTATTTCGGGGCGAAAGTGCTCCACCCAAGCACGATTTTGCCCGCCGTGACGCGACAGATTCCAGTCCACGTCCGCAACTCGCGCAACGCCGAACGCTCCGGCACGGTCATCACCGCTGGCGGCGCGCCGGGCGACGACCAGTTCGTCGTCAAGAGCATCGCTTACAAAGAAGGCCAGACGCTGCTGAACCTGACCTCGACCCGGATGTTCGGCGCGCCGGGCTTTCTCCGGGCCGTG
Source organism: Bacteroidota bacterium (assembly GCA_038233775.1). GTDB lineage: Bacteria > Bacteroidota > JBBSVG01 > JBBSVG01 > JBBSVG01 > JBBSVG01. Next base: position 5,391 of record JBBSVG010000020.1, read on the forward strand.
TTCCGCGTGCTCGACAAGCACGATACGGCCGTCGGGATGATCGCGACCAGCGAGATCTCGGTCTCGCTGACCATCGACGACCCGCGCCACATCGACGCCATCGCCGACGAGATGCGCGGCTTCTCCAGCGTCCAGATCGAGCCGTCGTGCGCCATCGTCTGCGTCGTCGGTGATGGGTTGAAGAACACACGCGGCGTCGCCGGGCGGATTTTCGACTCGGTCAGCGGGGTCAACATCAAGATGATCTCGCAGGGATCGAGCGAGATCAACGTCGGTTTCGTCATCGACGAGCGCGACGTGCCGACGGCGGTACGGTCCCTGCACGAGACGTTCTTCAACGACTTGCCCAACGAGCATCCTATTTTTCACTGACGGCGCCGATGTCGGCTGCCCGGAGGTTCCTGATGATCTGTCGTTTTCTCGCCGCCGTACCGCTCGCCCTTGCCGCCGCCGCGCCGCTGACGGCCACCGCCCAGACGGCACCGGCCGGAACCGCTGCGGCCGAATATCGCGGCACGTGGGTCACGCGCGACAACTACGGCAACCTGAACAGCAAGACGCGGATCGCGGCGTGGATGGACACGCTGGCGGCGAACCACCTGAACATCGTGCTGGTCAACGTCTGGAGTCGCGGCTACCCGCTGTTCCACTCGCGCACGTTCCAGTCGGCGGCCAACCTCGCGACGCTCGGCGACCCGAACCTACAGAACCGCGACGTGCTGGCCGAGGTTATCACCGAAGCGCACCGTCGCGGGCTCGAGGTGCGGGCGTGGTTCGAGTACGGCTTCATCGGCGGTTTCGGCGGACCGGCGGCGCTGTCGTCGGGCTCGATCCCGATTTTCAAAGCGCACCCCGACTGGCTGGCCGTCAACACGAGCGGCACCTCCATCGCCGGCAACGGGACGTGGGTGATGATGTCGCACCAGAACGAGGAAGTGCAGGATTTGCTGGTCGGCATGGCGACCGAGATCGCCCGCTCGTACGACATCGACGGCATCCAGGTCGATGACCACATCGGCTACGAATCGCTCCGCTGGGGCTACGACGCGGAAACGAAGCGGCAGTACGCGGCGACCCACAACGGCGTCGAGCCGCCAACCGACGCGTTCAACGCCGAGTGGAAGCGCTGGCGGGCCGACGGGCTGACCCGGTTCATCGGCCGGATGCACGATGAGGTCAAGGCGGTCAGGCCCGAGGTGATCGTCAGCAACTCACCGGTTTCGCCGGGTGCGGCTTACGAGGGCCATCTGGAAGACGTGCCCGCGTGGATCACGGCCGGGCTGGTCGAAGAAGTCTCGCCGCAGCTCTACACGACCTCGGCGGCCGACTACCGGGCGGCGATGAACGTCTCCATCGCCCAAGTCAACGCCGCCAATGCGGCTGGCAACCAGCACGTTCGGTTGCTGCCCGGTTTGCGGGCGAACAACTCCGGCTCCATCGGCGCCACGCCGACCGGCGAGGTGAAGCAGATGGTTCAGGACACCCGCGCCGCCGGACTGCCCGGCCACGCGCTCTGGTTCCAGGGCGAGCTGTTCGACGACTTCCGCGACGGGCTAGGGACGCTCTACCCGACGGCCGTCCCGGTCCCCGGTCGCGACGATGCCTACGCCCGCGAGGTGGTCGAACTGGACGACAACGCGGCGGCCCAGACGGGACCGTGGACGGCGGCGACCGGAGCCAACGCCTTCAACAAGACCCAGCTTCGCACCACCGATCCCTCAGCCGCGCTGACCTACCGGCTGACCGTGCCGCGCGCCGGTCGCTACGAGCTGTACGGGTGGACGAACACGTCGCTGTTCGACAACACGACCAAAGCGCGCTACACGGCGACCGACTCGACCGGACTCGTCATGACGACCCGAATCGACCAGACCGACGCGCTCAACGGCGGGTGGACCAAGCTCGGCGAGCTGGCGCTTCGGGCCGGTTCAACCGACGTGGTGCTGTCGGCGGCCGAGATCGAGGCGGGCAAGCGGCTCTCCGGCGACGCCGTCATGCTGATTCGGTCGAACCGGCTGGGCGTCCCGCCGCTCGGCCCGACGGCCGTCGACCGCGACCACTCGAGCCGCACGCCGACTGGCTACCGGCTCGATCCGGCCAGCCCGAACCCGTTCAACCCGGCGACCGAGTTGACCTACGCGGTCCCTCGGGAAGCCAGCATCTCGCTGATCGCCTACGACACGCTCGGTCGCCCGGTCCGCACGCTCTTCGCTGGCCGCGTCGCTGCCGGTGAGCATCGGGCGACGTTCAATGCGGCGGGGCTGTCGTCCGGCCTGTACCTGATCCGGCTGCTCGACGGCGCCGGAAACCTGCTCGCCGGTCAGCGCGTGACGCTCGTCCGCTGACCGCTTGGGCGCTGCGTAGATTCGACCCGGTCGCCGTTTGGGCCGGGTCGAGGCGTTATCTTGCGCCCAACGATCTTTTCAATCCAGACCCGAGACCGACCATGTCCGCGACCGCACCCGAGACCGCGCCGCCACCGGCGCCGATGCACCGCTCGCTGCCGACCTATCACCCGCTGGCGTTCCACGATTTCACCGACCCAGAGCCGCTGGGAAAGATGACGGCGGCGCTGAAATCGGTGCGCGGTCAGCTCGGCCGGACCTACCCAAACCTCATCGGCGGCCAGCCGGTCACGGGCGGCGAGCGGTTGGACTCGATCAACCCGGCGCACAAAACCGAGGTCGTCGGCTCGTTCGGCCTCGCAACGCAGGCCGACGCCGAGCGAGCGATTCGGGCCGCCGCCGCTGCGTTTCCGTCTTGGAGTCGGGTCAGCGCCGAGGAGCGGGCCGATTACCTGTTCCGCGCCGCCCAGATCATGCGCGACCGGCACTTCGAACTGTGCGCGTGGATGACGGTCGAGGCCGGGAAGAACTTCGCCGAGGCCGACGCCGACACGGCCGAGGCGATTGATTTTCTGGAGTTCTACGCCCGCGAAGCGCTCCGCTACTGCGCCCCGCAACCGGTCGTCCCGTCGCCGCTCGGCGAGACGAACGAGCTGATCTACATCCCGCTCGGCGTCGGCGTCGTCCTGCCGCCGTGGAACTTCCCGCTCGCCATCACGGTCGGAATGACAGCCGCCGCCATCGTGACCGGCAACACGGTCGTGCTGAAGCCGAGCGAGGACGCGCCGGTCATCGCCGCGAAGTTCATCGAGATTCTGCAAGAGGTCGGGCTGCCGGCTGGCGTCGTCAACTTCTTGGCCGGACGCGGATCGGAGATCGGCGATTTCATGGTCGATCACCCGACAACGCGGTTCGTCTCGTTCACCGGCAGTCGCGCCGTCGGCTGTCGGGTGTATGCGCGCGCCGCCGTCGTTCACCCCGGTCAGCGCTGGTTGAAGCGGGTCGTCGCCGAGATGGGCGGCAAGGACGCCATCGTCGTCGATGCGTCGGCCGACCTCGAGCGGGCCGCCGAAGGGATCGTCGCCAGCGCGTTCGGCTTCTCGGGGCAGAAGTGCTCCGCCTGCTCGCGGGCAATCCTGGTCGATGCGATCTACGACGAAGTGCTCGCGAAAGTGATCGAGCGGACCGGCAAAATGACGGTCGGCGATCCGGCTGGAAACCCGCAGATGGGTCCGGTTTCGTCCGAGCGGGCGTTTAGGCGGATTCGTGAGTATCAGCAACTCGGCCGCAGCGAGGGCCGACTGGTCGCAGGCGGCTCGGGCGACGACACGGAAGGCTTCTACATCGAGCCGACTGTGTTCGCCGACATCCAGCCCGACGCCCGGCTGGCGCAGGAGGAGATCTTCGGTCCGGTGCTGAGCGTGATTCGGGCTCGCGACCTCGACCATGCGTTCGAGATCGCCAACGGGACCGATTACGGGCTGACCGGCGGCTTCTTCTCCGACGATCCGGCCGCGCTGAACCGGGCCAAGCGCGAGTTCCACGTTGGCAACCTGTATCTGAACCGGAAATGCACCGGCGCCCTCGTCGGCGTCCATCCGTTCGGCGGATTCAACATGAGCGGGACCGACTCGAAAGCTGGCGGTCGCGATTATCTGCTGCTGTTCATGCAGGCCAAGAGCATCGCCGAGAAGCACGACGCCGACGGCTGCCCCGTCTCCGGTCGCGGGCAGTGACAAAAAGCTGTCGGCTATCAGCTATCGGCTGTCAGCCAACGGCAACCGGATTCACGCTGGGGAGAACGACCGATTCTCCCCGGCGCGATTTCGTTTTATCCAAACGAGCAGACGACGGGTTCGCAACTGCTCGCCTTTTTCCGATGCGGCCTCATACCGCTTCCTGTCGAAGAAATCCACCTCGATACCCTGTCATCCTGCCGGCGAAGCCGCCGAAGGTCGCAGAGCGAAGGATCTCACGGGAAACCCATGTGACCTCGGCGTGAGACCCTTCACTGCGTTCAGGGTGACAGATACAGGTGAGTCAGACCTCTTCGCGGTGAAAACGTATCAGCCAACAGCAATAGCGTATGAGCGATTTAGTGGTGGTGCCGCACGACGCGGCCGACGACGCGGATTGGGATGCGTTCGTCCGGTCGAGCGGCTCCGGGACGATCTTTCACCTGCGCCGCTTTTTGGGCTATCACCCGGTCGAGCGGTTCACCGACGCTTCGGTTCGCGTGATGAGCGGCAACGCGACCGTCGCGCTGCTGCCGGCCGTTGGGCGGACGCTGCCGGACGGGCGCCGGTCGTGGGTCTCGCATCCCGGCGCGTCGTACGGCGGACCGGTTTACCGCGCCGATCTCTCGTTCGAAGGCGCTGATGACCTCATTCGGGCGCTGATCGAGTACGCCAGAACCCAAGGCTACGACCGGGTCCAGTGGACGCTGCCGCCGATCATCTACGGCGCCCGGCCGTCGCATTATCTGGAGTTCGCGCTGCTCGAGCACGGCTTCGGCTATGCGCGTCGCGACCTGACCTCGGCCGTCGATCTGGCCGACAAGGAGCACCCGGAGATCCTCCAGTCGAGTCTGCGCTCCAGCACCAAAACCAACGTCAACCGCGCCCGGCGGATGGGCGTGACGATTCGGACTGACGAGACGGACGCCGGGTTTACCGCGTTCTACGCGCTGCTCGAGCGAAACCTGTGGATGCGCCACGAGGTCAAACCGACGCACACGCTAAGCGAACTGCTCGACCTCAAGCACCGCTTTCTCGACGAAATCACGCTCCACGGCGCATGGCTCGGCGAGCAACTCATCGCCGGGATCGTCACCTTTACGACCAACCCGCGCGTCGTGCTGGCGTTCTACATCAGCCACGACCACGCGTTTCAGGAGTACCGCGCGCTGAGTCTGCTGTTCGTCGAGACGATCCGCTCGCTGGCGCACACCCGATTCACGCACCTCGATTTCGGCCTCATCAACGGCGGACCCAAACCGAGTCCAAGCCTGGCCCGGTTCAAAGAGAACTTCGGCGCAACCGGGCTGTTCCGCGACGTGTACGCGCTCGACCTCTCGTGAGCGACCTGCCGCGCATCCTGCACTTAGGCGCGTTCAACACGGCCGGCGTCCCGTTCGATTTCGTCCGAATGCACCGCCGGTTCGGCTTCGACGCGAGGCTCGTCACGCTGCACCGGTTGGCGCTCGATTTCCCCGAGGATGTGTGTCTGAACGTGCCGCTGCCGACCGGTCGGCTGGCCCGAGCGTGGCGTCGGTCTAAACGCGACCGCAAGGAAACGCGCACGCCGACGGCCATCGAGCCGACGCACCTGCCCGTTTACAGTCCGGCGAACCGGCTCGAAGCGCTGTGGTTCCGTTGGCAGGATCATCAGCGAGCGCCGACAGTCGAGCGGGCCGTGGCGACACTCGGGCTGGACGATTTCGACATCATCCATCTGGACGGCGGGCTTGATCTCTACCGCGACGCCCGGCTCGTTCGCCGCTGGAAAGCGATGGGCAAGCGGATCGTGACCTGCTACTACGGCTCCGACCTGCGGCTGCGCGGGATTGATCCGACAATTGACCGCTTGGCCGATCTGCACCTGACCGTCGAGCACGACCACACGCTGCGCCACCCGGACATTCATTATCTATTTCTGCCGTTTGATCTGGACGAGTTGCCCGCGCCGATTCCCCGGCCCGAAACCGACCGGCCGCTGCGGCTGATC
>JBBSVG010000021.1:0-11393 GCA_038233775.1 Bacteroidota bacterium
GTGGCGCCAACGAGAGCGCCGACATCGTGTTTCGCCTCTACCGCGCCAACCGAGACGCCGTCGAGACGATCTCAGATCTGATCGCCTTCACCCCAAGCGGCGCGCTCGGCGATCCGGTCGCGCCGGTCGTGCTCCACCCGAACAGCGGACTCGACGCCTTCCCGGCGCTGCGCCCGCTGCCCGATCAGCGGACCGAACTCGGCACCGCATTTCCGACACTCGACCTCGCACCGTATCTGGTCGAGCGAGACGGCGACGCGATTTTGTTCAGCGTGACGGGCGGATCGTCGCTCGCAGGCTCGATCTCGGGCAGCACGCTGACGGTCACAGCCGCGAGCGGTTTTGTCGGTTCCGAAACATTGACCATGACCGCAACCGACGCCACGGCGGCCGGATTATCGTCGTCTGCGACAATCAAATACACCGTCTATCCGCTCGACACGGCGCCAGTCGTGTCGCAGATTCCCGATCAGCGGATCGGGCCGACCGGCACGTTTCATCCGATTGACCTAAGCGCGTTTCTGAGCGCAGGCGACGGCCAGCCGGTCGAGTGGAGCTACATGGTCACGGCGGTCACGTCGAACGAGATCGGCACGGCGAGTCCGACAGTGCCGGTCTGGACGGTCAACCCGACCGCATTCGAGTTGAGTCAGACCGTAACGGCGACTCTGGAATTGCCCGACGGGATGGCGTCCGCCCCGACCGACCGGTTGGCGGCCTTCGTCGGCGGCGCGATTCGGGGCGTGGCCGCGCCGCAGTTCGCTGACGGAAAATGGACGTATTTCATGCTCATCTCCGGCAACACGGCCGGCGAGCCGGTCACGTTCAGAACCTACGCCGCCGGTCGCATCCTGCCGGTCGTCGAGACGACGACGTTCTCACCAGACGGCATTCTCGGCAGCCGGGCGACGCCGCTTGGGCTGCACGTCGCCGGGTTGCAACTCGGGCTAACCAGCGGCGGCGGCATGGTCAGCCCGCTTTTGGTCGATCCGCTCTGGGTCGGCCAAGTAACCGTCACGTTCACCGCCACCAATCAAGGCACCGACGCGCACCGGACCGGCTCGACCTCCGTCATGTTTGTCCGCACCGCCGGCCTGTCGCCGCTGCTCGGCGCGCTGACCGTCTCGGCCGTCACCTCGTCCGGCGCGACCGTGGCCGGCTCGGTCAACCCGAACGGGCTGCCGACCGATGTCTGGCTCCGGCGCGGTCCGACCGGCGGCGTGATCACCGACTCGGTTCAGCTTGCGACCGCGCTGATCAACTCGACGACGGTTCCGCTGAACACGCTTTTGACCGGCCTCAACCCGGCCACCGCGTACCAACTCGACCTCGCCGCGACCAGCGAAGGCGGTCGCGTGACGACGCCAACCGTGACGTTCACCACGCTGAGCGATTGTCCGGCCGGATTCACCTGCTTCCCGACGCCCATCGGCGCGGGCAATTTCAGGCTGACCGGCATCGTTGCAGTCACGATTGCAGGCGGCGACGGCGTCGGGCAGTTCGCCTACCGCTTGCTGACCGGCGAGCCGACGGGCGTTCGGCCAGCCGGGATTCTCGGATGGTGGCCGCAAACGGTCACCGTCAAATCGCTGGACGGCGCCGGGTACACGACGGTCACGCTCCGATTCAGCCTGAGCGGCATCGGCGGCGTGACCGATCCGAGCGTGCTCCGCATCCTCAAACGCTCGACCGACGCCGATCCGTGGACGGTCATGGACGGCCAGAACGGCCACCCGGCGACGGTCTTGATCGATGCCCAGACGCTCGAAGTCACCGTCACGAGCCTGTCCGATTTCGCCATCGGGACGACCAATCTCGGCGACGCGCCGCTGTCGGTCAAGCTGAGCGGATTCAGCGGTTCAGTCACGGCGCAGAACACGATCCGGCTGGGTTGGGCCACCTCGGCCGAGCGCGACAACGTCGGCTTCATCGTCCTCCGCGACGGTGCCGCCATCGCCGATTACACTGGCGTTTCGGCGCTTCGCGGCGCTGGGACGACGGCCGAGGCGCGGGCGTATAGCTACACCGACGCTCGCGTTGAGCCAGGGCATCGCTACGTTTACAAACTCCGCACGGTCAATCAATTGGGCGCGCAACTCGATCTGCCGGAAGCGGTGACCATCGATCTTGCCCCAGCAACCGCCCCGCCGACCGCGTTTCGCCTGCTGCCCGCGTCGCCAAACCCGTTCAATCCGACGACCGCGATCCGCTATCAGCTATCGGCCGTCAGCACCGTCAAGATGGACGTGTTCGACTCGCTCGGGCGGAAAGTCCGCGTGCTGGTTGATGAAACCAAACCGGCGGGTTCGTACACCGCGACATTCGACGCAGCCGGGCTGCCGAGCGGCGCGTATCTCGTCCGACTGACGGCCACCGGCGCCGCCGAACGGTTCACTGCCACCGAACGAGTCCTACTGGCGAAGTAGATCGGGCCTGAACGACGAAAAAGGGCGACGCTGATTGGTTCAGCGTCGCCCCTTTTGGTTGACGGGATTCAGGCGAGGCAGCCGGTCGGGCGGTTGCGGTGCAAGGTGCCGAGCGCGCGGCCCGTAAGTGCGGTGCCGAGAAATGGCGTGTTGTGCGAGAGCGAGCCGAGCGTGTCCGGCCCGACCGTCCAGCCGAGCGACGGTGAGAACAGCGTCAACTCGGCGACCGAGCCGACCGCAAACGATGGCTGCGGCAGGTTCAGGATTCGGCGCGGCGCAGTCGTCAGCTTGTCGATCAGACCGATCAGCGACAGGACGCCGGGCTGAACAAGGTGCTCCAGACAGAGCGAGAGCGCGGTTTCGAGGCCAATGATCCCGAACGCCGCGTCGGGCAGCGGCCGGGCCTTTTCGTCGGCGGCGTGGGGCGCGTGGTCGGTGGCGATGGCGTCGATGGTCCCGTCGGCCAGCCCGGCCCGGATCGCGGCAATGTCGGCGTCGGTCCGCAGCGGCGGGTTCATCTTCGCCCCGCTGCCAAAGCGCTCGACGGCACGGTCGGTCAGGCAGAAATGGTGCGGCGCAACCTCGCACGTCATCGCGATCCCGTCGCGCTTGGCCCGGCGAACGATCTCGACCGTCCCGGCCGTCGATAGGTGCGCGACGTGGACTCGACCGCCAAAGTGATGTGTCAGGATCGCGTCTCGGGCGACGACGACCTCCTCGGCCGCCGCCGGCCAGCCGGGCAACCCGAGTCGCCGCGACACCTCGCCCTCATTCAGCGGCGCGCCGAGCGTCAGCCGCTTGTCCTCAGCGTGCTGGATGATCGGGCGACCGAGTTCGGCGGCGGTTTCGAGGGCTGCGCGCATGAGTCGGCTGTCCCAGACCGGATCGCCGTCGTCGGTGAAGGCGACCGCACCGGCGTCGGCCAACTCGGCCAGTGGCGCCAGCGTTTCGCCCTTTCGCCCCAGCGAAACCGCTCCGATGGGATGCACCTCAACGGGCAGTTCGGCGGCCTGCATCCGCACCCAGCGGACCAGCGCCGCCGAGTCGAGCGCCGGGGCCGTGTTCGGCATACAGGCGACTCGGGTAAACCCGCCCAGCGCTGCGGCCCGCGCCCCGCTGGCGACCGTCTCCTTGTGCGTCTGCCCCGGCTCGCGCAGGTGAACGTGCATATCGACCAGCCCCGGACAGACGACCGCATCGGCCGGCAATTCCCGGCCGGCCATCAGCACCCGCACCCCGTCCGGCGGCGTCATCGGCACAACACTAACCGCCTCGATTCCGCCCGAGCCGTCGAGCAACAGATCGATCGTTTCATCCCGACCCGTCGCCGGATCAAGCAATCGGACCCGGCTGAGGAGCGTCGGAAGCATGGGGCAATCGAGTGATGAATGAGGCAAACAAGCTGTCGGCTATCAGCGATCAGCCGTCAGCTCAAGGCAAGAAGCAACGACGGCGAACGGCAAAAGCATATCGAAGGGCGGCGGTGGCTCCGTTCATGGATTCGACAGGCTCACCACGAACGGAGATCGGGCAGCCGACTCACGCAGACGGTCAAGAACGGAAATCGGCAACAGCGATCAGAACCGACGACCAGCAACCGCGACCATCAAGAGCGCCGCGCCGCCGTTTCATCAATCCGAGATCAGCAATCTGAAATCGCTTTTCCATCGCTCCGCGCTCCTCGTTCATCGCTCTCTTCCGATTCATCATTCCGCGCTCATCATTCCTCATTCCCTTGATCATTCTCTTCACACGTCGGGCCTCCGGTCGCAGGTGGACGGGAGGCCCGAGTGAGGTTCAGCGCGAGAGGACCGACTCAGTAGTCGCGGCCCCGGCCACCGCCGCCGCCATCACGGCCGCCGCCGCCGCCACCATCACGACCGCCGCCACCGCCGTAGCCACCACCACCGTCGCGGCCACCGCCACCACCGCCGCCGTAACCACCGCCACCGCCGCGCGATCCACCACCGCCGCCGCCGCCGTAGACGCCGCCCCCACCCCCGCCACGGGGACGGTCCTCACGGGGACGAGCCTCGTTGGCGACGAGCGTGCGCCCGCCCTGCTGCGTGCCGTTGACGGCCTCAATGGCCTGACGCGCTTCTTCATCACCGGACATCTCGACGAAGCCGAAGCCACGGCTCTTGCCCGTCGCCTTGTCCATCGCTACCGACGCCGACGTCACCTCGCCGTAGGCCTCAAACATCGACCGCAACTCCTGCTCCCGCACGGAATACGGCAGGTTCCCGACGTAAATGTTCATTGCGACCTCTCAGAGACCTCGCCACGAAGGCGGTTTGGATTGGCGTAGCCCTCATGGCTACTGCGATGCTGCGACCCCAATGGAGGTCGCCCGTCTGTCCTGCGTAACGAACGATGCTTGGCCGAACGTGCCGAGCTTCGTAAAAAACCGGTCCGCCGCCATCGGAACGCACCGAGACAGCCGAGAAGTTAGAGAAGAGCCGTCCGCCACCAACAGGCGGGCACCGGTCAGACATCCAAACTTAGGGGGATTATCCAATGGGCAACAGCACCGTCACAAAGGTCGATGCCGCACACTCGCCGGAAGGCATGATGGGTCAGAAGTACCTCGCCTCGGGCGTCCACGTCGCCATGCGGCTGTGGTCGGCCGAGCAGCCGACGGACAAGCCGGAAGCCGCGCACAGCCGCGAGTACGAGACGGTCGGCTACGCGATCAGCGGTCGGGCCGAGCTGCATCTCGAAGGCCAGCTCGTCAAGCTCGAGCCGGGTGATTCGTGGGTCGTCCCGAAGGGCGCCTCGCACGCTTACCGGATCGTCGAGGCGTTCACCGCCGTCGAGGCGACCGCGCCGCCGGCCCACGCCCACGGCCGCGACGAAGCCAAGTAGCCTCTTGATCGGGGCGGAGCAACGGGTCTCCGCCCCTACTCGTCGCGGTCGCTGAAACCGAGCACAAGCGAGAGCGAAACGCTGTAGCCGCCGATCTTCGACGGCAGCGCGTTGTCCTGACTGGCGAACCCGTCGGTGCGAAACCGGTCGTAGCTTTTGGGAAAGTACGTGTCCAAGATGCCCTTGGAGTCATAGCCGGACAGTTGATCGCCCGAGATGGCCGACGAGTAGAACGGATACGCGCCGGCCAGTCGCAGCCCGCCCATCAGCGCCCCGGAGAAGCGGATCAGGTTGAGCGAGAGGCCGCCGTAGAGTTGAAACGTCGAACCCTGGAACTCACCGCTCAGGCTGCCGGTCCCCCCGTCGCCTCCGTCGGTGCTGCCGTTGGAGAACGTTCGGGTCGAGCGCAGCGTCGCGTCGCGGATAACCGTCCCGAAGGCGCCGCGAATCCCGTTCATCTGCCCGAGTTCAAGCTCCGCGACGAAATCGCCGATCTTCAGATCCAGTTCGCGCCCGCCGTTATCGACGAACGTCGTCGTCAGCGCGTCGTGGTAGCGGTTGTAGCCGATGGCCGTCGAACCGACGCCGTTGCCGTCGCCGAACAGGTAGAACCGAACCGCGCCGCCATGGCCGCCGGTGCGCCCGAGTTTCCCGAACGCCTCGCGCTGATCGGCTTTGTTGGTCGAGTTGTACTGATCCACAAAATCGTCGAGCAGACCGCTGACGACGGACGCTGCGCCGCCCTCGAACGTCATCCCAATGTGTTGCTGCGCCCGAGCGGCCATCGGCAGCGCGAGCAGGCCAACCGCTATCGGACCGATCCACCGGGTCATCGTCTGCGTCAGTCTATTCGTGAAAAAGCGGTCAGTTGCCCCAGTGGGCGGCGAGACTGCGAAGCAGCGGCGAGAGTTCGCGCGACCAGAACCGCCACGAGTGGGTGCCGGGCATCTCGTGATATTCGTAGGCCAACCCGTGCGCCCGGAGCGAATCGGTCAGCGCTCGGTGGACCGGCAGGAAGCGGCTAAACACATCCTGAATCCCAGCGGTGAGATAAAGATAAGGTGCTTTGGGCGGCGGCACGCGACCGGCGAGCGTGAGCAGGTTTGTTGCCTGTCGGACGGCTGCGGTCGAGTCGCCGAACGCGTCACGAAGCGACGGCAGCAGGCCGCCGGTCGGGGAAACGCGGGCGTAGGATTCGATCTCCTGCGGAAACGAGATCGCACCGGAGAGCGACCCGGCGAATCGGTAGCGGTCGGGGTGGCGCAGCCCGATCATCAGCGCGCCATAGCCGCCCATCGAGAGCCCGGCCAGCGCCTGACGGCTCGTGTCAGCCGGATAGCGGGCGGCGATGGTGGCGGGCAGATCGGTCGTTAAGTACGTCTCGAACTGATCGTGCGGCCGAACCGGCGAATCGACGTACCAGCCGTTCTCGCCGTCGGGCATGACGATCACGAGCGGATACGGCGCGGCGATGCTGTCAAGCGGCGTGAGTTTCAGCCAGTCGAACGGGTCGCCAGCCCAGCCGTGGAGCAGGTACAGCACCGGATATCGCCGCGACGACTCGCGCTCAGCACCGACCGGCAGCAGCACGGTGAACCGCTGCGTCCGGCCAAGCGAAGCCGAGTACGCGCTGTCCACCCGCACCCTCGGTGACTGGAGTGCCGACCGCCGCGCCGCCGGTTGGGCCGACGCGGCGCCGATCCAACCGAGCATCAGCAGCGCGACCAACCACGAGCGACGCAGCGGATTAGCGGACATCGGCATCGGCGGCTGATGAAACGGCGGTCTCGGCGTCCAGTCGGGCGCGCAGGTGCTGAATCGCGCGGTGGGCGGAGTTGAAGGCCGTGATGATCGAGCCGCCGGTTCGGCCGAGCACGAGGTCGCCGATCAAATACAGCCCCGACCGACCGGGCACCTCCCCCGTCTCGGGGTCGAACTGGTGCGTCCCATCCTCGCCGAACGGGACGCCGATGGTTTTCAGATAGTTCGTCGGCGTCGTCCCGCCGAGGGCGAACAGGACGCGGTCGAACGTCTCGGTCAGGTGGTTTTCTTCCTTGAAGAACACGCGCGGCCGGCCGCCATCGTCCTCCAGGTGGTCGATGTTCGACCCGCGCAGGATGCGGACGGCCCCGGCGGCCTCGGCGGCGGTCAGGTTCTCCAAGTTGCGCGGCAAGAGGCGCTTGAACTCGTGCTGCCGGTACGACAGCGTGACCGTGTTGCCCGACATCGGCAGGTACTCGCAATACTCCGCCGCCGTGTCGCCGCCGCCGACGACGAGCACATGGCAGTTCTCGACCGGCTGCGAGGTCAGATCGAACAGCAACTGGTTCTTCAGCGACGGGACGAGCTTGTAATCGCTCGGTTTGTTGGGTCGGCCGAGGATGCCGATGCCGACGGTCACGGCGCGGGCGAAGTAGGCGCGGTTGCGGCTCGTCACGACCCGGTAGCCGGCGCCGCCTTCAGGATGCTCGGCGGGCTGAACGTCGTAGGCTTCCTCGCCGAAACGGACGTCGATCTCGCGCTCGCGGATCAGCTCGTCGAACCAAATGAGCGTCTCGGGCTTGTTCATGTCGGGGATGGTCAGCAACCCATCAGCCTTCGTCGGCAGCCCCTTGTAGTTGGCGAGGGTCATCTTTTTTTCGGGGTAGAACTGGCGAATCGCGGCAATCGACGCCGCCCCTTTCTCCAGCACGACGGCCCGGTTCAGCCCGACGGCCCGCGCCTCGATGGCGACCGCAATCCCGGCCGGTCCCCCGCCGACGGCCACCACATCCACGATCTCGACTTCCATAGGCGGCACCTTCGCTTTTGAATCCATCCCCAAACAGCCACAATACCCGCGAAACGTTCGGCGGAAGCGGCGCCCGGCACAAGCATCACGCCATAGGAAGCGGGGAATTGAGGATTGATGATCGCAGATTGATGAAGCGACGCCCATCCATCGCGAAGCGGGAAGGATCAGAAGAAGGCGCGGACTTCGGCGCGGGCGGTGTGCAGCGTCGGGCGGCTGCCGAGCGAGCGGCCGTCGTAGGTTGCGGTGGCCGTCACGTTGGTGCTGAGTCGGTAGTCCAGATCGACGCGCCACGTCAGGTTCTGGCCGGGCTGGTTGCCGCGCAGCAGATCGTAGGAACGGGTGCCGATGTCGCGCACAAGCTTCAGTTCGGTCCGCTCGACTTCGGTTCGCAGCCGACCGCGCGCCCGGTACGAATACGTCGCCCGAACGAGCTGGCTGTTGAGGTGGACGAGTTGATCGCGCCGCCCGTGGTAGCCGTCGGCCAGCCGTTCGAGCGAGCCGCCGAGGCCGAGTTCGAGATCCTGAATCGGCCGGTACGACAGCTCCGGCGTCAGTTTCAGCGACGCGAGATCCTGCGTCCGTGGCCCTTCAGTCGGCGCTTCGAGCCGGTCGCGGTTGCCGCTCAGCATCGTCGAATAGGTCAGCTTTCGGTTGAACCGACCCTGGGCGCGAACCGAGCGCTCGACGGATAGACGCCGCTCGGTCCCCTCGCCGTATTGCACCACGCCGCGCCGCTGGCTGAAGCGGAATTTCAGCGAGAAATCGGGATCGCTTTCCCACAACCCGACATCCTGCGACAGGATCGTTTGGCCGCGCAGCGTGTTGGCCGAGTCTTGAAACGCCGAAAAATCCAACAGGTAAATCCGGCGCAGATCGGGCAATTTCGAGTTCTCCTCGACCCGAACGTTCGTCTCGGTCGAGACGACCCGCAGCACGCGACGGGTCCAGCGGCCGAGTGCGCCGTCGGTGACGCCGGGCGGGGCGAGTCGCCGCTCGGGCCGCAGCCGGATGCGGAACCCGGTTTTCAGATCGACGACCGGGAAAAGTTGATCGGTCGGCAGCGTCTGCAACAGATAGCGGTTGCGCGGATCGACCTGCTCGATGGGCACGTCGTAGTAGCGGTTGGTGAACAGCGCGGCCGAGTCGCTCGTCGTCGGGCCGATGCCGGGGCCGAGCCAAACGTAATCGCCGTCGCGGTAGCGGACGAACACGCGGCGGAGTCGGGCCGACTGCTCGCTCGTCGCTTCGTAGGTCACGTCGCTCTCAACCGCCCGGCGCAGCGGCGAATAAGCGACCGATGAGCGGACCAGCGTCGTGCGCGAGTCGATGGGCTGCGTCCCAAGCGTCGGGTTGCCCAAAATGATGCCGCCCGATTTGAACCGGTCGGTGAACTGCTTGCGCCGAACGGTCGCCTCGGTCGCGCCGCTCAGGTCGTGCCACGGCGCCAGCCGCAGCTCGCCGCGAGCGGTGTTGGCGGTCGCCGCGTCCTGAAACACGCCGTCCAGAATCGCCCGGTCGCGACGAACCGCGTAATCGCCGGACAGCGATAGCTTGCCGAGCGCCGCCGAGAGGCGCGGCCCGGCATCGATGTACCAAAGCGATTGGCCGGCGAGCAGCGTGTCGGCAACCGGATCGCGGGCGTAACGCGCCTCGCCCTCGCCGCGCAGCCCGAACCGGACGCCGCGCCAGCCGCTCTCGACCAATCCGCCCTGACGCAGCCACAGGCTCGCGATTCGGGCCGTCGTGTCGCGTGAATCGACCCGTTCGAGCCGATACTGCCCGCCGGGCCGGAAGAAGCCCAACCAGCGCCGCCCGGCCGCCGTGTCGGCGACGACGGTGATGCCGCCGACGGCGCGGGTCGAGCGGAAGCCGCGCTCCGGTCGCCGGTTCTGCCCGACCTCGCCGTCGAACCGCAGCGGCTCGACCGGCCGGTAGCGCAGCGTCGCTTCGCGCACGGTTTCGGCGACGGACGTTTGCGCCGCAGCGGCCGTCGAACCGGTCGAGAGGCCCCAGCGGCGGTTGAACTCGACCTCGCGGCTGCGGTCGAGCGAGACGAACCGCGCCCCGGTCGCCCGCTCGCGTGCGGTCAGTTCGAGCGACCCGAGCGTCCGGCCGAAGATCGAGACGGGCGTTCGGGGCGAGAAGCCAAGCGTGACCAGATGCGCCGAACCGACGTTGTCGGCGTCGTCAATCGTCGAGAGCCGATTCGGATCGAACCGTGACGCGGCCAGTTCGCCCGAAAGCGTCCAGTCGCCAAGCGTGCCGCCGAGTTGCAGGTCGCCGACTTGGTGAATCAGCGGCAGCGCGACCGGCCGGATCGGCGCATAATCGCCCAATCCCGGCCCGACGTAGCGGTAATAGACCTCGCCGATGATCCCGCTCGGCCGGACGTAATCGCCGCGCCCCGAGCCGACCGGAGAGAACGAGACCTCGTAACCGCCCGGCTGCCGCACGCTCGGATCGACATACACAAAATGATTTCCCTGCCGGACATAGCGCCCGCTGGCCGGCGGCTCGATGGGTGTCACGAGCGAATCGGCGGCGCGAAACGGGTCGTCGCCGGAGCGGATCACACGGGCGCGGAGCGAGTCGGCGTCCGAGCCCGACACGGCCTCAATCGGCTGGGAAAAGTCGTCGGCTTGCTGGACGAGCGTCGTGCGGAAGGTCAGCCGGTTGGCGAACAGCCCGGTCGCGGCTTGCCCGGCGACGAGCGAGCGGCTGTAGTCGCGGTCGGCGTACTCGAAATCGACCGTGATCCGCGACGCGCTGGTGATCAGTCGGCGCGGCGAGAACGTCACTTGGGCGGCGGCGTAATCGATCACATAATCGTTCTGCTGGCCGCGCACAAGCGACTGTCCGTCGAGATAAACCCGCTCGGTCCCGGCCAGCACGACGATCTCGCGCTCGCCCTCGGCGCCCTGCAACCGGTACGGCCCCTGCCGCCCTTCCTCGCCGGTCAGCGCTTGCGAGGCGAATTTGCCGCGTGTGACGGCGCCGATGGCCGTCGCTTGGATCAGCGGATAGACGGCTCGCGCCTCGGCGCCCTGCAACTTGCGGCTGAACCGGGCGAACTCGTTGCCGTCGAGTTTGACTTCCAGATCGCCGAGCGTTGCGCCCAAGCGCTGGGTTTTCAGTTCGATAAAAACCTTGTCCAGTTCCTGCAACGTCTGGGTGTTGCCCTCGGGCTGGATCGGGACCGATTCGTCGGTCAGCGCGGCGGCGATCTCGAGGTCGGGCGTCAGGTTGCCGGAGAGTTGCAGCCGGAAGCCGGATGAGAGCGACAGGTCGCGGTTCGAGCCGACCGTGAA